>JBCDCF010000488.1:0-3628 GCA_039182345.1 Pseudomonadota bacterium | reverse complement strand
CTGGTGCAGAACCGGGTTGCCATTGCCGAAGCGCGCCTGCCCGATGAGGTGCGCCAGTTAGGCGTGACCACCCAGAAGTCCTCACCGGACCTGATGATGGTCGTGCACATGCTGTCGCCCGATGACACGTACGACCAGCTTTACGTGTCCAACTACGCCCGCTCCAATGTGCGCGACGTTCTCATGCGGCTGAATGGTGTGGGTGACCTCATCATTTTCGGCGAGCGGCGCTACTCCATGCGCATCTGGCTGGATCCCGACCTTCTGGCCTCTTATGCGATGACCGCCTCTGACGTGGTGGAATCGTTAAGGGCGCAAAACGTGCAGGTGTCGGGCGGTTTGATCGGTGCGCCGCCTGAGCCGGCCGACAACGCCTTCCAGTACACCGTCACCACCCAGGGGCGTTTCGATGATGCGCGGGACTTCCGCTATGTGATTGTGAAGTCCACCGACGATGGCCGTCTGATCCAACTGCAGGACGTGGCGCGCATCGAGCTGGGCGCGCAGGATTACATCACCAACAGCTACCTCAACAACAGTCCTGCCGTCGCGCTCGCCATCTTCCAAAGGCCCGGCACCAATGCCCTCAATGCCGCGGGCGAGATCATCGCCACCATGGAAGAGCTGTCGGAGCGCTTCCCACCGGGCCTTGGCTACGAGATTGTCTACAACCCGACCGAGTTCATCGCCGAATCCATCAGCGAGGTTTACAAGACCATTGCCGAGGCCGCGCTCCTGGTGGTCCTCGTCATCCTCATTTTCTTGCAGTCGTGGCGGACGGCGCTGATCCCCATCATTGCCATTCCGGTCTCATTGATCGGCACGTTCGCGTTCTTGTACGCCTTCGGCTTGTCGCTCAACATGCTGACCTTGTTCGGCCTTGTGCTTGCCATTGGCATTGTCGTCGACGATGCGATCGTCGTGGTGGAGAACGTTGAGCGCAACATTGCCGAGGGGCTGGACCCAAAGGAAGCCAGCCACAAGACCATGAACGAGGTGGGGGCAGCCGTCGTCGCCATTTCGCTGGTGTTGATTGCTGTGTTCGTCCCCACAGCCTTCATTCCAGGCATTCAGGGACAGTTTTATCTGCAGTTTGCGGTGACGATCTCGGTCGCCACCGCCATCTCTGGCCTCAACTCGCTGACCTTGTCGCCAGCCCTTGCCGCACTTTTGTTGAAGCCCCACGACGACACCAAGAAGCGGGGGCTTTTGGGGCGCATTGGGGGCGCCATCACCGGCGGTTTCAATCGCGGGTTCGATGCCCTTGCCAGTGGCTACGGCAAAGCGGTGCGCCTGTTCGTGGGCAATGCCTTCATGCTGACGGTGATGATCTTCGTCTTCGGCGGGCTCATCGCAGGGACGGTCTTCCTGCTGCGCACCACGCCCCAGGGCTTCATCCCGCAGATGGACCAGGGCTATGGCATCGTCGTCATCAACCTGCCTGACGGTGCCTCGCTCAGCCGGACGGATGCGGTGACCCGACGCGCGTCGGAAATCATCCTTGAGACGCCGGGGGTTCAAAACGCCGTGGCATTTGCAGGCTTCTCGGGCGCCACGTTCACCAACCAGTCAAACGCAGCGGTCGTCTTTGCCGCCTTCGATCCGTTCGAGGAGCGGCTGGCCCATGGCGGGCAGAGCGCGAACGACATCATCGGCAACCTTTTCGGCCGCCTTCAGGACATCCAGGAGGCGTTCATCATTGCCGTGCCGCCGCCATCGGTGCGCGGTGTGGGCAATGCCGGTGGCTTCAAGATGCAGCTTCAGGAGCGCGACACGTCCGAGGTGGAGCGCGTGCTTGCCGCGGCCTATCAGATCATGGGGGCGGCCAACCAGACCCCTGGGCTGACGGGGGTGTTCACCACATTTTCCGCCTCAAGCCCCCAGTTCTTCCTGGAGATCGAACGGGACAAGGCGCGCATGCTGAATGTGCCCATTCCCAACATCTTTGAGACGTTGGCAATCAACCTTGGCACCTCCTACGTCAACGATTTCAACGCCTTCGGGCGGATTTTTCAGGTCCAGGCGCAGGCCGACCGCAACTTCCGGTCCGACCGTGAGGACATCTTGCGCCTGAAGGTGCGCTCCGCCACGGGGGCATTGGTGCCCTTGGGCACGCTTGTTGCCATCCACGATGTGTCGGGGCCAGCGCTCGTCCAGCGCTACAACATGTTCGTGTCAGTGCCTGTCCAGGGCAATCCTCTGCCCGGCACCTCGACCGGCGATGCGCTTGCGGCGATGGAACAGGTGGCCGAAGAGAACCTTCCCGCAGGAACATCGTTCGAGTGGACCGAGCTTGCCTTCCAGCAGTCTCAGACAGGCGACCTTGCCATCTATATCTTCGGCCTTGCGGTGCTGTTTGCCTTCCTTGCCATGGCGGCGAACTACGAGAGTTGGGTGCTGCCGTTCGCCATCATCCTCATCGTGCCGTTGAGTGTGGGGGCAGCGCTCATCGGCGTGAACTATCGCGGGCTCGACAACAACATCCTGACGCAGATCGGGCTTGTGGTCCTTGTGGGCCTTGCGGCGAAGAACGCAATTTTGATCGTCGAGTTCGCCAAGCAGGCCGAGGACAGGGGTCTTGCGCTGGTGGATGCCACGGTGGAGGCGTGCCGGCTGCGGCTGCGGCCCATCCTGATGACGGCCTTCGCGTTCATCCTCGGCGTGGTGCCTTTGATGATTGCCACAGGGCCCGGGGCTGAGATGCGCATCTCCCTCGGCACGGCGGTGTTTTCCGGCATGCTGGGGGTGACGCTGTTCGGGCTCTTCTTCACCCCTGTGTTCTACGTCACTTTGCGGCGGTTGACGGGCGGGCGCTCCACCACCGCCACACAAGCGCCGCCGGAAGCCGAGCAAGGCCCTGCGCCGGCCGAATAGGGCCGGGGCCGGCGCAGGCGCCCCATTGGCGTCCTCACCAGCAACGTGTGACAGTGGGCCCCCATCCTCCTGGCCTGACGGAACCCTTGCGTGACTTCACCTGACTTGACGACCCAGCGCACCCTTGCGGGCCGGCGCGTGTGTGCCATCGGCCTTGGCTGCATGAGTCTTGCCGGATTTTATGGCGCGGCCGATGACAGCGAGAGCCTGCGCTGCCTGTCCGCGGCCATGGACCTTGGGGTGGATCACCTGGACACGGCAGAACGCTATGGGTCGGGCCACTCAGAGTCCGTCATCGGTGCGTTCTTGAAGCAGTCCGGCGCAAAACCGTCCATTGCCACCAAGGGCGGCATCTACACCAATCCCAAGCGCTACTACGACAACGGTCCGGAGGCCTTGCGCGCCTCGCTGGAAGGCTCGCTCAAGCGGCTCGGCGTGGATCATGTGGACCTTTACTATGTCCACCGGCGGGAGGAGGCGCGGCCCATCGAGGACGTGATGGAAACGCTGGTGCGCTTCATCGACGAGGGGAAGATCGGCGCCATCGGCTTTTCAGAGATTGCCCCTGCCTCGCTGCGCCGCGCCCACGCGGTCCACCCGGTGGCAGCGGTTCAGAGCGAATACTCCCTTTGGACGCGCCAGCCCGAGCTTGGCCTGCTGCAGACCTGTAAAGAGCTTGGCGTGACGCTGGTCGCCTTCTCCCCGCTGGCCCGCGGCGTCTTTGCGGACACGTTTCCTGACCCGCAAACCTTCG
>JBCDCF010000487.1:0-3634 GCA_039182345.1 Pseudomonadota bacterium | reverse complement strand
GTCGGCCATCCCGCTCGTGGCCATCTCCATCATCATCGCCTCGCTGATCGAGTGCTTCCTGGTGCTTCCGGGTCACCTTGCCCACGCCTGGCGGCCGTCAAAGGGTTTGCGGATTGGCCGGCTCATCCGCCTGACCCTTGTGGCGGGCGTGGGGGCGATCGTGCTTGGCGCCGCCCTTAACGGTGTGCTGTGGCTGCTGGAGGCCATTGGCAAGGATGAGCGCACCGGGCTTGATGGTCTGAACACCGCGCTCAGCACCCTTGCCGCGCCCCCGCCCATGGCCGTTGCCATCGTGGCGATCCTCGCCGGGCTGTTGATTGCAGCCCTTTACGAACGCTCCCTTGCTGCAGGGGCCGCACAAAAGCGTCCTCCGTTTTGGCAGCGCTTCCGCAAAGGGTTCGACAGGCGCTTCAACGCCTTCCGCGATGGGCCGTTTCCGCGCATCGTGCGGACCACCTACACCTACCGCTATACGACGCTCGCCGTGGGTATCGGGTCCGCGATGGTCGTCATCTACGGGCTTTATGTGGGCGGCGGACACGTGCGGTTCGTGTTCTTCCCCTCGCCTGAGGCGGAGTACGTGTCGGCCCGTGTCTCCTTCCACGCAGGCACCCCCCGCGCGGTGGTGATTGCCGGCGTCCAGGAGGTGGAAACCACGCTGCGGGACGTGGAGCGGCGCCTTGCCCCTGAGGGCGAAAGCCTTGTGCGCGACGCCTATGTGTTGATCGGCAGGGCCGGCCGCGAACGTGGGGACAACCTTGCCACCCTTGCCGTGCAGCTCGCCCCGTCGGAGGTGCGCAGCGTGCGCACGCCAGAGATCGTGCGTGCCTGGCGCGATGCTCTCCCTGCCATTGCCTGCGTCAAACGCGTCTCCGTGGCTGAGCGGCGAGGCGGACCGCCTGGACGCGACATCGACATCAAGCTGACAGGCGCTGCCCCCTCGGTCCTGAAAATGGCGGCGACCGATATCATGTCCACCCTCGACAGCGTGGACGGGGTGACGGGCGTCACCGATGACCTCCCCTACGGCAAGCCTGAGGTGGCGATCCGCCTGACGCCGCGCGGCGCTGCCCTCGGCTTTTCGCTAGAGGCCGTGGGCGCACAGGTGCGCGGTGCCCTGGAGGGGCAGATCGCGCGGCGTCTTGCGGTGGGCGATGAAGAGATCATCCTGCGCGTGCGCCAGCGCGACGGCGGCAAGGCCATCAACCTTGAAGACCTGTTCCTGCAGGCACCCTCAGGGGTGTTCGTCCCCCTCACCGAAGTGGTGGAGATGACGGAGCGCAACGCCTTCTCGCTGGTGCAGCGGCGCGACGGCAAGGTGACGGTGTCCATCTTTGCCGATGTGGACAGCGCCATCATCACCCCGCAGGAGGTGGCCGACGGGATCTCGGAGACAGTGCTCCCTGCCGTCGCGGCCAAATACAACGTCGACTACGCCCTCGACGGTAAGGAGAGGGAACGCCAGCGCTCCATCGAAGACCTTCAGCAGGGGACGATGCTGGCGGCGATCATCATCTACATCACCCTCGCCTTCGTGTTCGGAAGCTACTGGCGCCCCATCGTCATCATGCTGATTGTGCCGTTCGGGGCGATCGGCGCCATTATCGGCCATGTGCTTTTGGGCATGAACGTCACCATTGTCAGCCTTGCAGGGATGTTGGGGCTGGCAGGCATCCTCGTGAACGATTCCATCATTCTCGTCAGACGGTTCGATGAGAGGATGGCGGCGGGCGAAGCCTTTGGCGATGCCGCCGTTGCGGCTGCCTCCGACAGGTTGAGGGCGGTCTTGTTGACCTCCCTCACCACCATCGGCGGACTGATCCCCCTCCTGTTCGAGACGTCCCTGTCGGCCCAGTTCCTTATCCCCATGGCCATCACCATTGTGTTCGGCCTGTCTCTGGCAACGCTTCTCGTCTTGATCCTCGTGCCGACGCTGCTTGGCATCTGCCGCGACATTGGCCGGGTCGCCGCCCTCTTGGTGGGGCGCCACGGGGATGCACCGGCGTAGAGGAGGGTCGGCTCGGTTTGGACGAAACCGAGCGGCACATGCGCAAGACGCCGACACCGGCGGTGCCTGCCAGACCACGGCCCGGTTGCAACACAGTCATACTGATTTGGTGTGCTCGCCTGGCCCGCTCAGACCCGCGGCTGGCAAAGCGGCCGTGCGTTCAAAGACATGAAAGGCATTGTGCAGCGAAGGGCTGGCATCGGGGCCCCGGCGTCCCGGCGTGAGGGCAGCGTGGGGCAAGCATCCTCTCCCTAGGTCGTCGGGTTCAGGGAAACCCAGACTGCTGAGAGGCTATGCCCGCACCGTTTAACGCGCCCAGAGCCGCGCCAGACCACATGCCGACCATTGCCGAGATCAGCGGCCGTGCAGCGCGGCGGGTGCTTGTGGCAACGCCCGTCGGCTGCCTCCTGATCATCCTGCTGCTCAACGTCCAGGACCTTGTGTCCAACCACCTCATCACCAAGAGCAAGGAGCAGTTTGCGCGGGCCGAGGCGATCGCAGGGGAAATCCTCCTTGCGGACGAGACCTTGACCATGTCCGCCAACATGGCCGCCGCCACCGGCGAGACGCGCTGGTCGGACCGCTACCAAGCGCACATCCCCGTCATGGATGATGCCATCGCGCGGGCAAAGGCGCTCGCCCCGGCGGACATCTCCAATCGCTTCAAGGCGGCAACGGAGACGGCCAACGCGCTGTTGGTGGACGCGGAGCTTGATGCTCTGGCGCTCGCAGCCGCGAACGACCGTGCAGGCGCCCTCGCAGTCCTTGCAGCGCCTGGCTACACCTACAACAAGTCGGTTCTTGTGGAGGGCATCTCCTCCTTTCTCACCTCGCTCACCGATCTTCAGTCCGCAAGGGTGGCGCAGGTGAAGTTGTGGTCCTTCGTGGTGCGCTGGATCATCGTCCTTGGCGGCCTCGGGTTGATTGGCGCCTTCGTGTTCGCCGCCTTCGCATCGGCCCGCAAAGCCGAAGAATCGGTGATTGCGGCGCTGACACGGCTCACCCCCATCGACCCTTTGACCCAGCTTGCCAACCGCTACGCTCTTGACGATGCCCTCTCCAAGGAAATTGCCAAGGCCGCCGAAAGCGCCACGGACGATCAGGGCGACAGGGTCGATCGCGGGTCCATGACGGCGCTGATGGCCATCGACCTCAACGATTTTAAGGCCGTCAACGACACCCACGGCCATGGTGCGGGCGATGCCGCGCTGGTTCACGTCGCCATGAAGCTGAAGGAAACGTTTTACGACGACTGCGTTGCCCGTGTGGGCGGCGACGAGTTCATGGTGCTCACCACCCGCCCTCGGCCTTTGGATGTCATCATCGAGGAGACGCGGGCGGCGCTCAGCGCCATGAGCGCGCCGTTCATCTATGCCGACCAGATGCTGAAAGTCGGGGCGAGCGCTGGCATCTGCCCCATCGAGGTGGGCCAATCCGCCGCCGCCATCGCCAAGAATGCCGACGTTGCCCTTTACGCCGCAAAGGCCATGAAGGGCCGCGAGCCGACGCCTCTTCGCGTCTTCTCCCACGACCTGGAGACCCTCCAGAAATCCGCCAGCCTGTTGAAATCCCGCCTGTCTGAGGCGCTGGAGGAAGCGCTTTTCGTGCCTTACTTCCAGCCCATCG
>JBCDCF010000486.1:0-3649 GCA_039182345.1 Pseudomonadota bacterium | reverse complement strand
TTCATCAACCGCGAGGACATGGTCGTCACCGTCAGCCACGCGGGCTACATCAAGCGCGTGCCTTTGGACACCTACAGGGCCCAAAGGCGCGGCGGTAAGGGCCGTGCCGGGATGTCCACCCGCGAGGCGGACTTCGTCACGCGGCTGTTCGTGGCCAACACCCACACGCCTGTCCTGTTCTTCTCCTCCCGCGGCATTGCCTACAAGCAGAAGGTCTGGCGCCTGCCTTTGTCGGCGCCCCAGGGCCGCGGCAAGTTCCTCAACAACATTCTGCCCTTGCAGGAGGGGGAGCGCATCACCTCCATCCTCTCACTGGTGGAGGATGAAGCCACCTGGGGCGACTATGATGTTCTGTTCGCCACCAAGGCGGGCAATGTGCGGCGCAACAAGCTGTCGGACTTTGCCAACGTCAACCGCGCCGGCAAGATCGCCATGAAGCTTGACGAGGGCGACGGCATTGTCGACGTGCAGATCGCAACGCCCGAGAACGACGTGCTTCTCACCACCGCACAGGGCCAGGCGATCCGCTTCCCTGTCTCGTCCTTGCGGGTGTTCATGGGCCGCACGTCCACCGGTGTGCGCGGCATCAATCTGGCGCCTGGGGACGAGGTGATCTCCATGTCCATCCTGCGCCACTTCGACACCAACCCTGAGGAACGCAGCGCCTACCTGAAGATGCGCAGGGCCGTTGCAGGGGAATCCATCGCCCCCGGCGAGGATGGTGCTGAAGAGGTGGGTGAGACGGTGGAGCTCGGCTCTGAGCGTTATGCAGCCATGAGCGCTGCTGAAGAGCAGATCATCACCATCTCCGAAAACGGCTACGGCAAGCGCACGTCCTCGTTCGAGTTCCGCGTCACGGGCCGCGGCGGCAAGGGGATCAGCGCCATGGTGGTCAATGACCGCAACGGCCGCCTCGTTGCAGGCTTTCCTGTGGAAGACAGCGACCAGATCATGCTCGTCACCAATGGCGGCCAACTGATCCGCGTGCCTGTGGACGGCGTGCGCGTTGCAGGGCGCGCCACCCAAGGGGTGATCGTGTTCGATACGGCCGAGGGGGAAAATGTCGTCTCGGTCTCACGGGTGAGCGAAGAGGCCGACAGCGAGGATGATGTGGACGGGGACGGCGAGGCCGAATGAGGCACCGCCTGGCGTAACGCTCCGCCTCACGGACGGAATTGTCCAAAACAAAGCCCGCTCAGACGCGCCTCTGAGCGGGCATTTTCGTAGGCTGATCGGGCGGATCAGTTGGTGATCATCGCCTCGCCGCGGGACAGCGTTGTCACGCCGCCGGCAGGATCATGGGTGGCGGTGGTGATGAAGCGCACCCTTTGGTCAGCGCCAAGGCCCTCGCCCCACGCCAAGCATTCCTGCGAGATTTTGGGCCAGACCTGATCGGCGCACAGGGTTTTGCCGATGATCTGGAAGCGGTCAGTCTTGGCGGCGGGCGCGTCACCAGCCACGGTCCCACCAAGAGTTGCCACTCCCACGATGAGCGCGGCTCCCAGACCGGCGATCACCGGTGTGAAGATGCGGCGTTGTGCGTTCATCGTATCGTCCTCCAACCTTCGCTCGTTGCGTGATGAAGAGTTAATGACGCTCTTCACCAATTGCTGTGATAAGGATCACAAAATCTTCGTGACCGCTGGCTGAACAAACCCGCAAACCACGAAATTCGCTGAAACACAGAGCCATCACGACGAAAGATTCTAATCGCAAGCGTGGCCGGTTCTGACAGTTCAACGCTGAAAACATGAATTGGTTCATTCAAGGACCCCCATGGCGGCAAATCCAGCATTAACCAATTGCGAAGCGGCGCTGTATTGCCTTAATAAAAAGCCATTGCTCCACCCGGCCCAGCGGCCTGAAGATGTTAAACTGTCCTAAACCCACCCTGTCAGAATGCGCATAGCTCTTTATCCAGGCTCGTTTGATCCTGTCACAAACGGTCACTTAGATGTGTTGATGCATGCCTTCGCCATCGCCGATCGCGTGGTGATTGCCATTGGTGTGCACCCCGGAAAAACCCCCGCCTTCTCGTTCGAAGAGCGCGAAAAGATGCTGAAGGACGTGGTTTTGGCAGCCGATCCCAATCTTTCCGATCGCTTCAGGATCGTCTCGTTCAAGGGATTGGTGATTGATGCGGCCATCACCCATGGCGCCTCAATCCTGGTCAGGGGCCTGCGCGACGGGACCGATCTTGACTATGAGATGCAGATGGCCGGCATGAATAGGACCATGCGCCCCCAGGTGCAGACCGTGTTCCTGCCCGCATCGCCTGAAGTGCGCCACATCACAGCGACCCTTGTGCGCCAGATTGCCAAGCTTGGCGGCAATGTGGACGCGTTCGTGCCGCGCAATGTGGCCGAGGTCTTGGCCGCCTGGCGCAACCGCTAGCGCGTGTGCCGCTCCGTGTGCTTCACACTGAGCGGGTCATGCTCTTGCGTCCCAACGCCTGCCATCATGCCCATCAAGTTGACGCGCGGGGGCTGCCGGCCCTTGTGAAGGGCACCATTTCGCGTGAGAACACCCCCAACGGACCGACCCGGTGCCACAAGGAGTATCCATGTTCTCTCGCCTCATCGCCGCCGCCGCCCTTGCGGTGTGCGCCAGCGCCAATGCCGCCGCCCAGGACCCTGAAAACACGCTCGTGTTGGAATTGAAGAACGGCAACGTCGTCATCGAGCTTCTGCCCGATCTCGCCCCCAATCATGTGGAGCGGATCAAGACGCTCGCCCGCCAGGGGTTTTACGACAATGTGCCCTTCCACCGCGTGATCCCTGGCTTCATGGCGCAGACGGGCGACCCGACGGGGACAGGCGCTGGCGGCTCGGAGCTTCCTGATCTGAAGCAGGAGTTCAACCCAACGCCCCATACCCGCGGCATCGTCTCCATGGCGCGCACGCCTGACCCCGATAGCGCCAACTCGCAGTTCTTCATTATGTTCGATACCGTGCCGAGCCTTGATGGCCAGTACACCGTGTTCGGCCGTGTCCTTGATGGGATGGAGCATGTGGATGCCATCAAAGCCGGCACCAGCCGCAACAATGGCGCCGTGCAGGATCCGGACGTGATCGTGAAGGCACGGATTGCCGCCGACGGCTCCTAAATCCGTGGACGGGGCGCCGCACAGGGTGCGGGCCGACGGCGAGGCGGTCGACGACTACGATTTCGCCTTGCCTGAAGACCGCATTGCGCTGCGCCCCGCTGTGCCCCGCGACAGCGCCAGGTTGCTCCAATGCACGGCCGATGGGGCGCTGTCGGACCACCATGTGCGCGACCTCCCCGCCATTCTTCGCAAAGGCGACAGGCTGGTTGTCAACAACAGCCGGGTGATCCCTGCGCGGTTGATTGGCGAGCGGGTGCGCGAGGGTATCTCTGCCAAGGTGGAACTCACCCTCACCGAACGGGTGGAGGGAGGCGCGTGGCGTGCCCTTGCAAAGCCTGCCAAGAAGCTCCTTGCCGGCGACCGGCTTGTGTTCGGCGGCGGCGAGGGAGTGGGGGCAACTGTGGTCTCCCGCGACGGGGCACATGTGACGGTTCACTTTGATGGCGACCCCCTTGGCGCGGGTGTGATGCCCCTTCCCCCTTACATTGCCGCCAAACGCCCTGCCGACCGGCAAGATGAGAGCGACTATCAGACGGTTTATGC
>JBCDCF010000485.1:0-3652 GCA_039182345.1 Pseudomonadota bacterium | reverse complement strand
TACACCATCAGGCGGCTCGGCCAGGTGCAGCTTATCTTCCGCGCCCACCTTGCCGGCAGCGCCTTTGCGCCGGGGGAAGAGAGCCAGGCCGTTGCCCTTTTCGACGACGCCGACGTCCCCTGGGACGACCTTGCCTTTCCCTCCGTCAGCTGGGCGTTGAACCAGGAAAGGGAGCCCGGCGGCCCGTTCCAGAACCCGCCGGATGGGGATCAGTCAGGCCCATCGGGACGCATCATGCGACCACGATGACGTACCCGTCACCGCCCGTTGATTGGCCTTGGACCCGGCGAGCGCCTACACCAAAGGCAACGTGACCATGCAAGGAGCGACGCCGTGAACCGCGTCTTGATCGCCCTGACGGTGGCTCTGGTCGGGATCGGCCAGGCCATCCCAACCATGGCGGCCGACAAGCCCCGCGCGTTCCTGGAGCTCTTCACCAGCCAGGGCTGCGCGTCCTGCCCTGCCGCCGACAGCTTGATCGGCGAGTTTGCCGAGCGGCCCGGCGTCATTGCCGTGACGATGCCCGTCAAACTTTGGGACTTTCTGGGCTGGGCCGACACCCTTGCCTCCGACGATCTGACCAAGCGGCAGATCGCCTACTCCGTCTCCCGCGGCGACAGGGACGTCTTCACCCCTCAATTGGTGGTGAACGGCAAGACCTCTGTCCTCGGCAGCGACAGGGCCGCCATCCGCCAGGCGATCAGGCGCAGCGAAGGCTTGCCCTTGCCCATCTCGCTCGCCGCTTCAGGAGGTGTCCTGTCGGTCTCCATACCCGAGACGCAGATCGAGGCGGAAAAGGCCTCCCTCTGGCTTCTCGTGGTGGAAAAGGAAGTGACGGTGCCGATCGCGAGCGGTGAGAATCGCGGCCGCAAGCTCACCTATCACAACGTGGTGCGCCACATCAGGCCCATCGGCATGTGGAAGAAGGGCGAGGCGCTGTCGTTGGACCTTCCCCTTGCCGATCAGGAGCGGCACGCCCTTCTCGGCTGCATGGTGATTGCCCAGGAAGAAAGCTTCAAAGGCCCAGGCCGCATCATCGGCGCGGCAAGCCTTGATGCCATGTTCCCGGCCCGAACCGCCGACCCGCGCTGAACCGGGCTTGCCGCCCGGCGCCGGTCAGGTGTCGCGGTCGGACAGGGCGCTGTAGGTGATGCTGAGGAAGATGCCGAACAGAAGGTGCATCGCCAGCGTCGTGCCGATCACCAACCCGCCAAGGTCCTGGGCAAACACCTCATGGCCGGCCAGCGGCATGAAGAACACCATCATGATGAGCCAGGTGATGATGCCGAACGCGGCGCCCTGCATCACCGACCGTCCGGGCAGGATCGGCCGCAGCGCGGCAAAGGTGATGCCGTAGATCAACACGCCGATCAGCGCGTGGGTCAGCCACGCCGCCTGCTCGCTCGCCGGAAAGCCGAGGCGGCCGTTGAAGCCACGCACTTCGCCGATGTGATCCACGCTGGGCAGGAAGCCCATCTGCATGTTGGCGTAGATGAGGGCGGACAGGATGGCCGTTGAAATCGCGCTGGCGGTGATCGCCCTTACCATGGTGTTCCCCTTGCCATCGCCCTCTCCGCCACATGGTGAACCCGGCGGAGGATGTCACAAGCTGTAACGCTTGCGGTGGCGCAACGGAAGCGCAAGGCCGCCGTTCTGGGCCGAACACACAGGCCTCTGACCCGCCGATTTGGCGCGCACCGGCACCGTTTCAGGCGCGCCCGCCCGGAGCCCACTGGCCGGCAATCGCGAATGGCGCAGGGCCCGGGCGCGCAGGTTGCAGGCAGGCGCTCCACACAACAGCCATTTTCCTCCGACGCGGGATTGGGTATGCAATGGCAGCCGGGCGTGATCGCCCTTTAACATACCTGAACTCCAGGCATTCCGGCGTGTTTTTGCACGCTTTGGGAGGCCGCCACAAAGGTGCCCATGCCAAAATGACCGACAGCTGCCTTGTGAAAAAACTGGGTGCCTACGCCGAACTTCCCCCGAGCGACGAAGATTTGTTGCGCGAACTGGAAAAGAACGAACGGACCTACCGCAAGGATCAACTGGTCCGCCGCGCCGGACAGCCCATCGAAGAGTTTTTCGTGGTTAAGACAGGCTGGCTCTGCTCGTTCTCCATCATGGAGGATGGGCGGCGGCAGATTTTGCGCATCTTCTTCCCCGGCGACATCGTGGACCTGTCGGAGACGGCTCTCCTGCGCGCCAACCACGACATCAAGTGCCTGACCGCTGCCATCCTGTGCCCGTTTCCGAAGGCGGGTCTTGAGCCCATCTTCACCACCTCGCCGCGGCTGACGGCGCTGTTGTTTTCCATGACCGTTCAGGAGGCGGCGAAGCTTCTGGAACGGATCCGCGCGGTGGGCCGGTTCAGCGCCTATGAGCGCATCTGCTACCTTCTGCTTGAGATCAGCGATCGCTTGCGCCTCACCGTGCCGGATGTGGACGAGGGCTTTCGCTTGCCCCTGACACAGACCGACATTGCCGATCTCCTCGGCCTCACCAACGTCTACGTGTCAAAGACCATTGCGCGGATTGAGCGCGACAGGCTGATCCGCCGGCAAGGCAACCGCGTGATGCTTCTGGATCTGGCGCGCCTGCGCGAAGCGTGCGAGTACAACCGCCCGACGAAGATCGACACCAGCTGGTTCCCCGACGTCAGCACCTAGCGCCTTCACCGGCCCCTGGTGCCGCCGATGGGCGCGCCGCAAGCCGGTGCGTGAATGCGAGGACATCGGGCGTGAAAGTCGTTTTCGCCAGCCACGGCTCGTTGGGAGACCTTGTGCCGTTCCTGGAGATCGGGAAGGTGCTTGTGGCGCGCGGCCACGATGTGAGCGTTGCAACACACCCCTGCCATGGGCCGGCTGTGACGGCAGCGGGGCTCGGTTTTGCCCCCATGCGCCCCGACAGGCCGTCCGACCCGTCTTTCCACAACCGCTATATGCATCCAAGGCGCGGCCCGGGCTTCGTCTACAAAGAGCACTTGATGCCAGCCATTGCCCAAAGCGATGCGGACCTCTCCGCCGCTGTGGAGGATGCCGACATCCTGGTCAGCGTCACACTGGCGCTCGCAGCGCCCCTTGTGGCCGCGCGCACCGGCATTCCTTGGCGTTCGACGGCGTTCCAACCGGCCATGTTCTACAGCGCCTACGATCCGCCGAAGCTGCCGCTCCTCCCCCTCTTCAGAGGCCGGGTGGACTACAATGAGTGGATGCTCCAGGGCGCGCGGCGGGCGCTCCAGTCCTGGGCCGAGCCCCTTGTCACCTACCGCAGGGATCAGGGGCTGGGTGAGTATCATGACCACCCGATTTTCGGCGGACAGCATTCGCCTGGCGGCGTTCTGGCGCTCTACTCCCCCCTGTTTGGGTGTCTGCCTGAGGATGCGCCGCCCAACACGCTGCAGACCGGCCAGGTGCTGCAAACCGGCGGCGGCACGCTGGACGAGGGCGTTGCAGACTTCCTCTCCGGCGGCGAGCGCCCGCTCGTCTTCACCCTAGGCTCGGCTTCCTCTTACACGGCGCGCGCCTTTTTCAGGCACAGCGTCAGGATTGCGCGGCGCCTCAAAATGCGTGCACTCCTCCTGGTGGGTCGGCCGGAAAACCTTGACGGTCTGCCCCAGGACGAGACCGTCCTTGCCGCCGTGAAGGCGCCG
>JBCDCF010000484.1:0-3656 GCA_039182345.1 Pseudomonadota bacterium | reverse complement strand
TGCCCGAACCCGCAAGACCGCCGGCCGGGCTTTCGGACGGGTCCACGCGCCACATGTCGGGCTTATAGCGCGCGCCCACATGGCCGGACATGTTGCCTTCGATGTGCAAAATGGTGCCGAGCGTTCCTGAGGACACCCAGTCCTTCAGCATCACCATCGCCGGCAAGAAGCGCCTGTTGTGCCCTGCCGCAAAGATGATCCCGGCCTCGCGCACAGCGGCCGTCGCGGCCTCGATGCTGGCGCGGGTCAGCGTGACGGGCTTTTCGCAAAAGACGTGCTTGCCGGCTTTCGCGGCGGCCTTGATCTGGTCTTCGTGCTGGCTGTGGGGGGTGGCGAGCACCACACCGTCGATGGACGGCTCGGCAAGCACCGCCTCGTAGCTGTCCAGAAGGGTGATGTTCTTGTCCGCGCAGTAGTCGGCGGCCTTTGCCTTGGTGCGCGTGACGCCGTGGGTGAAGCGCACGGTGTCCGATTGGCCCGCGACGGCATCCACAAGCACTTTGCCCCAGCGCCCGATGCCGACGATTGCAAGATTGGCCATGATTCGTCCTTGGTTGGAGCGCCCGGCACCCTTTCGGGGCGCCGGGCTCCGCAGTCAGTTCGCGGGGATTGCGTTGATGGCAATCGTGTCTTCGTCGGCGCGGGGCTGGTAGGTCAACTTTTCGGAGTTGCCGGCCCAGATGGCGGACAGGTTCACGATGGGAATGGCCATCAGGTCTTCCATCGTCAGCTTCATGGCCTCTTCAAGCAGCTCTTTGCGCTTGGCCTCGTCGATGGTGCCAAGGGCCTCTTCCACCAGCGCGTCGATGTCGGCGTTGGAATAGTCGAAGTGGTTGAAGACGCCGTAGCTGCCGTCCTCTTCCTTGGTATGGACCATGGAGGAGAGGATGTAGGACGCCTCACCCGTAAGCGAGCCCCAGCCGTTCATCATCAGCGAGTACTCGCGGCCCGACTGGGCGGGGAAGTAGACCGCACGCGGGGTGGCATTCACCGTTGCATCGATGCCGATGCGCGCCAGCATGGGGCCGAGCGCTGCACAGATGTCGCCGTCCATGGGAAGGCGGTCGCTGGTGCAGTGAAGGTCCACCTGGAACCCGTCGGGATAGCCGGCTTCGGCAAGAAGCGCCTTGGCCTTGTCCACATCGTACTCAAGCTCCGGCAGGTCAGGATTCCAGCCGAAAAAGCCTTTGGTGATGATTTGGGAGGCAGGCGTTGCAAGCCCCTCCATCACGCGCGAGGAGATCGCCTCCCTGTTGATGCCGAGCGCCAGCGCCTGGCGGACTTTGATGTCCTTCAAAGGGTTCTCATCAAGGGCGCTGCCGTCCTTGGCACGCACATTGGGCGTGTCGTCCCGATAGTCGGGGAACAGCATGAAGATGTAGACCGACTGGCCTTTGAAGACCTCAAGCCCATCCTCACGCTCGATGCGCGCCACATCGGTGGGCGGGGCGTAGTTGATCATGTCCACCCGGTCCGACAACAGGGCGGCCACACGGGCGCTGTCGTTGGAGATTTCGGAGAACGTCACCTTGTCCCACTTGGCAGGCTCGCCCCAATAATCCTCGAAGGGTTCGACCACCATGTCGCCCTTGGCCTGCCAGGAGGTGAGCTTGTAAGGCCCTGTGCCGATGGCAGCTTCCCCTGAGTTGAAGTCCGTCACAGGCGTGTCGATGGCAACTTCCGACGGGATGACGAAGAGGCGCGTCAGGTCCAAAGGCAGGGTGGCGGCAGGCGAGTCGGTGGTGAGGTCGACGGTCAGGTCATCCACCGCCTTCGCATCCACAATGCGGCGGGTGTAGGTGACAAGGCCGCCGTCGGGACCTGCGGCCTTAGGAATGCGGTTGATGGAGTGGACAACGTCCGCAGCATCAAGGTCGGACCCGTCATGGAATTTCACGCCAGGGCGCAGCTTGAAGCGCCAGACGGTGTCGCTGATGGGCTCCCACGATTCGGCCAGTCCGGGCACCAGTTGCAGGTTGTTGTCGCGCCCTGTCAGCGTCTCATAGACATTCTTCATGGCCGACACGTTGATGCCGATGGCCGAGAAGTGCGGATCCATGGATTCAGCGCCCGACCTGACGCCGATGGTCAATTCCTCCGCAGAAGCTGTCCCGGCAAGCAAGGTGGCGGCTGTGAGGGCAAGGATGCCCCTCCTCCAGCGTCGTGTTGGTGTCGACATTCGTGTCCCCTCGTTTTTTCTTCAACGGCCGCGGACGCGGCGCGTGTGTGGACGGGAAGGCACGTGGTGGCCCCGTCCCGGCCAGCGTTGACCGTATGCAATCAATATGCAAGCGCCGAGCCAATGCCGAACCGGCGGACGAAGGCGTGGTAGTCCGTCACAGACCCCTCCATGGTGAAGGCGGGGCGGAAGGGTGTGTCCTGAAAAAGCCGTTCCACGGCAAGGGGTTTGCGGTCCTCGCCAACGTGAAGGTCGATGGTGGGCACCTCGCCCTTGGCGGCCAGACGACAGACGAAGCCTTGCACCTCGCGGCCAAGCGCCTCCCCCCAGGCAAGGGCGGAATGGGTGCGGCCTTTGGAGATGTTGTAAAGGCGGTGGGAGGGGCGCTCCACGTCCCTCAGGGCGATGATGCCTGCGGCCACATCGGGCCCATAGATCCAATCGCGGGCGTCAAGGCGCGGCAGGATCGCCTCCTCTCCGGCAAGCGCCGCCTTCATGATTTGGTAGTGGGGGCTTGGCGTGTCGCGCACGCTCGTCACACGCTCCCACCGGCCGAAAACGCCTGACAAGCGCACGCTCAGCGCATCGCACGCCCACAGTTCGGCCATGCGGCGTGTCACCCGCTCAGAGGCGAACTTGGTGATGGCGTAAAGGCTTTCAGGCTCGGGCGTCGTCTCCCCCTCGTCCAGGATGTTGCCCTTGAAGGCGGCCGCCCCGTAGGCGGCCGACGAACTGAGGTTGATGATGCGCCCCACGCCGCCTTCATGGGCGGCCCGCAACGTGTCCAGAAAGCCTGTGAGGTTGACGGCAAGGATGCGCTCAGGCTCGCGCGCATCCCTCTCTGCCCCCGCCGTGATGGCCGCCCCATAAATGAGGCACCGCTCGCCGCCTTTGACGGCCCTTGCAAGGTCCGCCTTCTGGCTGACATCGCCGATCTCCACCTCAAGCGTCCCAGGCAAAGTGGCAAAGTGGGCGAGCGCCTCCTCAGGCGGCGGGCCCATGTCGAAAAGGCGCACCGTCTCCCCCCGCCCAAGCAGCGTTTCGGCAATGTTGAGGCCCACGAAACCGGCCCCGCCCATCACAACCGTCGTCATCGCCCACCCCTTCGCTCGTTGAGGCTTGTCGTAGAAAGGGTTCGCATCCCACCCCAAGCCTATGCATTCTTCTTATCCGTTCACCCGCACACCGGAAGACGATGCACATATCCGAACTCAACTGGATGCAGGTCGAAGACTATCTGACCCGCGACGACCGCTGTGTCCTTCCCATCGGCTCCACCGAGCAGCATGGCCTTCTGAGCCTATCGGTGGACGCCATCCTGGCTGAAAAAGTCGCCGTGGACGCTGCCGAGCCGTTGGGCGTCCCCGTCTTTCCACGGCTGAACTACGGGCTTTGCCCCTACTTTGACGCCTACCCGGGCACGGTGACGCTGAAGGTGGCAACGCTTTTGCGCCTGGTGGAAGACATTGTGGACAGC
>JBCDCF010000483.1:0-3659 GCA_039182345.1 Pseudomonadota bacterium | reverse complement strand
GGCGGCTCGCAGTAGTTGCGCACAACGGCAAGGCGCTCGGGGTCCGACAAGCGCGCCATCAAGACCTTGCGCCGGCCCGTCAGGCGCGCGGCCATGCGCACGGCGTGGCCGATGGCGCAGCCCCATGAATAGACGGGGAGCTGAACCACATCCATGTCGATCAACTCGCCCAGCAGCGACTGGAACTCGAACCAGGCCTGATTGCGCCCATGATCGGACTGGTAGGAGCCCCACACGTTGGTGAGAAACTCGGTCCTGCCGACAATCTCATCCACAACGGCAGGGACGTGGTGCTGCCAGCAGCCTGCGCCAAGGAAGGAGAGGGTCTTCTCGCAGTCGGCGTTTTTCGACAGCTTCGAAAGGAGGTCGCGCCGCAGTTCCATTTCCGATGCGAGCTGCGGCGGCAGGTCCAAGGGTTTGGAGCGGTAGTGATCCTTAGGGATCTGATGGAACAATTCATCGACGGACGAGACGCCGATTTCCGCCAGCATCTCCTCAACGACGCCTGGCGCGGTGTTGGCCATCCAAGGATGCGGTGCGATCACGTGACGGTCCCTCCTGTTTGCGAACAAATGGTCGCATAGCGAACGGATGCGATCAACGCGCACTCACGCGCAAAGGCGCATCAAAGTGGCGCGGCGCGGTCCTGTGCGCACCCTTGCAAAGCCCTCAAGGGCGCGGTCGAGGGAAGGCTCGCCCGTGTCCACAAGAAGGCGCGGCTCGGAAAGGGCGGCAAGTTTGCCTTCGCTGGCAAGGATGATCAGGCGGTCCGGAAGCGCACGCTTGATGGCCGCCGCACCGATCTGCTGGTTGCCGCGGCCGAAGACGAAGCCTTGCCCTCCCGTCACGCCAACGACAATGCCGAGCGGCCCATCGCCGGCAAGGCCAAGGGCGGCCTGTTCGGACAGATCGCGGCCGATGACACGCCCGTCGCGCACAGCATCCACGCCCAGAAGCGTGCCCGTCTCCCCCAGCGCCTGAAGGACGCGCTTAGCGGTGGTGCCCGGCCCCACCAGCCAGGTGACGCCAGGGGTGAGGCCGCGCGCCGTCTCGACACAGGCCGCATCAAGGGCCGCATCATCGGACAATGGCGGCGCAGCCTTTGCCGCCTGGACAGCATTTTTGACGAAGGGCACGCGGGCGTAGCCATAAAGGCGCGCCGCAATCCGGCCGTCACGGCGCGCGTCCTCGTCAATGTCCATGACTTCGGCTTTGCGAAAAAACACCTCTTTGGAACCGGCGGAAAGGGCGGCGGCGATGCGCCCTGCCGCCTGAGGCGACAGCGCGAAGACCCCCGATTGCATCTTCACCCCGCAAGGGATGCCGAGGACAGGCGTATCGAGCCCCACAACGGAGACAACGTCGCGGACCGTCCCGTCGCCGCCCGCCACAAGGAGCGCGCAGACCGCGCCGCGCATGGCCTCGGCAGCCGATTTGGTATCGCGGGCGTCGGTGGCGCCTGAAGGGGCCTTGCCGAAGGGATTTGGTGTGAGGTCAAGGCCCGCCAGATGGTCAGTCCCCATTACGCCGAGGGGGGCCATGATGGTGGCGCCGGGCGCTTCATTGGCCAACACAGCGAGCGCGCGTCGTGCCCTTTCCGGCGCTTTGGGATGGGCACCGCGCGATCGCGCCTTGGCAAGCACATCGGCCCCGTCGGTGCCGTGAAGACCCACGGCACCACCCATGCCTGCGACAGGATTGACGATGAGGCCGAGGGGCAAACTCATGGGCGCGCTCCGCCGCGAACCGGGCCAGCTACTGAGAGAGGTCGACGCTCACCTCGTAGCGAAAGCGGGCGCGGTTTTCGACAGGGGTGGATATGAGGCTGCCCGTGGCGCCCGCAAAGTCGCCCGTCCCCGCCACAATCACGAAGGTGGAGGGCGCAGGCTCTGGCAATTGCACACCGTTCAGCACAAGGCGCCCACGCCCTTCCATGTTGACGATGGAGTTGCACAGGTAGTTGCCTGCCGCATCAAGGCGCGTGCAGCGGCCGAAGTCGCTGCCGAGGCGCACCCCTGCTTCGTCCTGGATTTCACCGCTCCACACGATGAGGTCACCCAGGCTGCCGTCGCGGCCGAATTGAACGAAGTGGTCGCCCTCAGCATAGCTGAAGATGGTGAACTCTTCCGCAGCGGCGGGCGAGGCCAGCGCCAAAACGATGGTCAGAACGCGAAACATGCCGGTGCCTCCCCTCAACGCACAGGCGGGAGAATGGCCCGTTACGGTCCGCCTGCCAACGCCTTACGGCGTCGCGCCATCACATCATGCGGTTGTGAAGGTCGATCATGATCCACAAGCTGCCGCCCACCATGATGAAGATGAGGACGGCGGCAAACCCGAGGAAGAACAGGTTCTCCCCAGGCGTGGAGCGGAAACTGATGTGCAGGAAGAAGACGAGATGCACCCCCACCTGGATGACCGCCGCAATGGCAATGAGAAGGTAGGCGGCCGTTCCCGCCAAAGCCCCCGTCCACACGACGGCAAAGGGGATCGCGGTCAACACCACCGCAAGGGCAAAGCCGATGAGGTAGGTGGTCGTCCTGCGCTCTGAGGAGTGGTCCATCCTTCGCGCTCCTACATCACGCCTGGGAGGTAGACGACGGAGAAGATGCCGATCCACACAATGTCGAGGAAGTGCCAGAAGAGCCCCAGCCTGAAGAGGCGCGAGCGCACAGGGTCGGTGAGGCCTTTGGCAAGCACCTGGCCGATCATGACGGCGATCGCGAAGGAGCCGAACGCCACGTGGAGCCCGTGGGTCCCCACAAGCGTGAAGAAGGCCGACAGGAAGCCGCTGACCCCTGGCCCCGCCCCTTTGTCGATCATCCCTTGGAACTCGATGACCTCCATGGCGAGGAAGCCGAGACCCAGGATGAGCGTGACGATGAGCCAACCCACCACCTTGCCTGCGCGCCCTTCGGTCATGGCGATGGTGGCAAAGCCGAAGGTGAGGCTTGAGACCAGGAGGAGCGCCGTTTCGATGGCCGTGTGGGTGAGGTCGAACACCTCCTGGGAGGTGGGGCCGCCGGCAAAGTTCTGGCGCATTACCACGAAGGTGGCAAACAACAGCGCGAAGATGATCGCGTCCGTCATCAGGTAGACCCAGAAGCCGAACTCCCGGGATTTTAGCGCGTGGTGCTCCTCTTCCTTAAGAAGTTCGGTGGCGGAGGGGGTGGTCATGCTCATGATCCCCTCACGCGCGACCGGGCGCCGGGAGGGGCGTTGCCTCGGGCCTCAGATCGCTGAGGTCGTGCATGCGCTCAGGCGTGATGTTTGCAAGACGCGCGGTCTCGATGGCCTCCACCTCTTCGGCAGAGAGGACAAAGTCGGTGTCATCGTTGCAGGCGCGGATGGTGAGGACCACGAGCGCCCCCACGAGGCACAGAGCCACGAGCCACCAGATGTACCAGACCATGCCGAAGCCAAAGAGGAACCCGAGCGCGCCGCACAGCACCCCAACAGCGGAGTTCTTGGGCATGACGATGGGTTCGTACCGCTCAGGCCGCGCGTAGGCGGTGCCCTCAAGCTTCACCTGGTAGAAGGCGTCGAGGTCGCGCACCTGGGGCAGGACGGCGAAGTTGTAGGGCGCCGGCGGGGACGAGGTGGCCCACTCCAACGTGCGCCCGTTCCAGGGATCGCCTGTGAGGTCGGCAAGGGCATGC
>JBCDCF010000482.1:0-3659 GCA_039182345.1 Pseudomonadota bacterium | reverse complement strand
GGCGAAGCGGCCTGGCAGGCTGTCGGCAAGGTCGTAGCGCTCCCGCAAGGCGGCGATGAAGGCATCGTCCCCCGCCGCCCCGGTCTCGGCGAGGTAGGCATCCACCGCATCGCCCTCCGACACCTCAAGGAGGGCAAAGACGGCCACCGCAACAATCAGGAGAACGGGGATTGCCTGGCCCACACGCACCACAATGCGGCGCGCCAGTGCGCTCATGGTCCTCTCACGGCCGTTGGTGGACTGGCCCCTGCCTCATCCCTCAAGCCAGGTGTCGGCCCAGTTGGAGGTGGCCCAGCGGGGGTTGTTGGCGACCCCTTTCACCCGGTCGCGAGCCACGGTGATGAAGGTGAACTCAATCAGGTGGATGATCGGAAGGTCGGTGAGGGCAAGGCGCTGGAAGTCCTTGTAAAGCGCCACCCTCTCCTCGCCGTCGACGGTGGTGGCGGCCTTGTCGATGAGGGCGTCCATCTCATCGGACTGATAGCCGTACTGGTTGGCGAAGGGGACGCCTGCAGGAAGCCCGCCTTTGAACAAGATGGTGGTGGAGATGGCAGGGTCGTTGCGCCACACAGGCGAGCCGATGGCAAGGTCGAAGTCGTGGTCTGTGTAGACGCCGCGGATGTGCCCGCCAGGGTCGGCGGTGACCACCTCCACATCGATGCCGATGCGCCTGAGCGCCTGGCGCACCACATCGCCCACCGCACGGGTCTGCTCGAACCAGGGGGCAGGACGCAGGCGCACTTTGAAGCGCATATCGCCCTCGCCCCTTGGGAAGCCTGCCTCGTCTAGCAGAGCTTCGGCCTTGTCGGGGTCGTAGGGATAGGCGGGCACATCGCTCGTATAAAAGTCTTCCGCGCTGGCGGGGATCGGGCCGGTGGCCGCCTTTGCGTAGCCGAGGAAGACAAGGTCGACAATCAGGTCCTTGTCGATGGCGTGGGCAATGGCCTGACGCACCCGCGGGTCGGAGAGTTCCTGCCGCCGGTGATTGATCTCAACGGTGATGTTGTAGGTGATCCCCTCATAGCCGCCGGGAATAACCGTCACGTCCGGCAGAGCATCGAGGCGCGCCAGTTCACTGAGCGGCACTGCGGAGAAGGCCGTGACGTCAAGGTCGCCCGTCTCAAGGCCTGCCGCCTTGGCGCCCGCGTCGGGCATGACGCGATACAAGATCTCATCAAGGTAAGGCAGACCTTCGCCCCAGTAATTCTCGTTGCGGGTGAGCCGGTAGAACTCGCCAGGCCGGTGCTCTGCGAAGACGAAGGGGCCCGTCCCCACAGGCTTCAGGTTATAGGGGTTCTCGGCAATCTCCGTCCCCTCATAAAGGTGTTTGGGGAGGACGGCGGTGAGCGCCGGCATGGCGTTCTCGATGAGTTGCGCCGGAGTGGGTTCTGAGAACACGAACCGGGCCGTCTGCGCGTCGGGCGTTTCCACCGAGGCCAGATTGGCAAATACCACCCGGCCGAGATTTTGCAGGGGCTTCCAAACGTTCATGGCCGAGAAGGCCACATCGGCGGAGGAGAATGGCGCGCCGTCGTGCCACGTCACCCCCTCGCGCAGGGTGACGGTGAAGGAGAGACCGTCGTCCGACCCTTCCCAGGCGGTGGCAAGGAGGGGCTTCAGCCCCGTCTCGTAATCCATCTCCGCCAGCGGCTCGACCACTTTGCTTGCAACATAAAAGACGCCGTTGGAGGCGACCATGGCGGGGTTGAGGTTGCGCGGCTCGGTGTCGGCGGCCGCAATCAATGTGCCGCCTCGGACCGCCTCCTCACCCCAAGCAGGGCGGAACGGCAGGGCTGGGGTCAACGCAAGGGCCGCGCAAGAGGCCATCAAGGTGCGTCTGTTGAGGGTGGTCATGTTGCCGGCTTCCCCGTTTCGCGATGGCGGCGCGTGGGCCGCAAGGCGCAGCGTCGGCGGGGTCGGCGGCAAGGTCAAGGGGTCGGCATGCAGGACAGACACCCGCCCGAAACGTCACGCCTCATATGGGATCATAACATACGATCTGTGATTTTTTCGCTTGCGATGTTACAAATTGTGGCGAACCATCACACGATGATCACGATTTTGCGATGCTGACGTTCGCTCAAGAAGACAAAGAGCGCCTTCAGCTGCCGGCAGAGACGCGCCGCTTGAAAATCATCGAGCACCTGCGCGCCCACGAGACGGCAGAGGTGGACGCGTTCGCCAAGATGTTCAGCGTCAGCCGGATGACCGTCCACCGCGACCTCGATGCCCTCGTCGAACAGCGCATTGTCCGCAAAGTGCGCGGCGGGGCGACCATCCTCCCCTCGGTGGTGTTTGAGGGGGATTATGCCTACCGTGCCCGCCTTCAGGGCGACGAGAAAAGCGCCCTCGGACGCGCCGCCTCCCAACTGATCGAGCCCGGCATGGCAATCGTCATGGACGATTCCTCCACCGTTGCCGCCGTCATCCCTTTCATCCTCGACAAGCGGCCTTTGACGGTGGTGACCAATGCCCTCCCCGTCATCCAGATGCTCGACAAGGCGCCAGGCATCACGCTGATTGCCCTTGGGGGGATCTTGGACCCCATCTGCAACGCCTTCCTCGGGATTTTGACCGAGCAGAGCATGCGCTCCATCCGTGTGGATCTGGCACTGTTGTCCACCGCCTGCGTCCATGGCGCCACCGCGTATTTGCGGGTGACGGACGATGCCATCCGCGCCAAGCACGCCATGATGGAAAGCGCCGACCGCTCGGTGATGATGGTGGACCACACCAAGTTCGGCAAATCCGCCCTCAACCGCTTCACCGAGCTGTCCCGGTTCGACCGGGTGCTTGTCACCGACGGCTTGCGCCGTGACCACCGCGAGGCCCTGCGCCGCGCCAAAGTGCGCCTAGAACTGGTGCGGACCACGCCGTCCGACGCCAGCGCGCCCATGAGGAACGCTTAAACGATGTCCGCCTTGATCGGAAAAGCCTCGCGCCTGGCGCGGCTGATGTCGGGGCCCGATAGCCGCGCAGCCTGCCTTGCCTTCGACCACGGCCTCCACATCGGCCCCATCCCGGGGGCTGAAGACCCTGGCGCTGTGATGGATGCAGCCGTTGCCGCGCAGCTTGACGGGGTGATTGTCTCGCCAGGCCTTGCGATCCGCCAGGCGGGGCACTTTTGCGGTGCCGGCAAACCGTCCTTGATCTTGCGGCTGGACCAGACGGCCATGTGGCGCGTCGGCACGCCAGGCGGCTATGAGATGGGCGAGACGCGCCCTGTGGCAACGGTGGAAGAGGCCATCCAGCTCGGCGCGGACGCTGTCATCACCTACCTTTTCTTCAGCCACCAAGAGCCCGGGCTTGAAAGCGCGTCCGTGCGGTTCGCGGCCGAGATCGCACGCGCCTGCCGCCACTACGGCATGCCCTACATCATCGAACCGATGGCCGCGCGCGGCGGTCTCATCGACGACCCGTTCGACGCTGACGTCATTGCCCACAACTGCCGCATGGCGGTGGAGGTGGGTGCGGACGTCATCAAGACCGACTGGTCGGGGTCGACGGCAAGTTTCCGCAAGGTGGTGGATGCTGTGGACGCGCCCATTCTCGTGGCGGGCGGCGCCCATGAGGGGGACGACAAGGGCGTCCACACCCTCATTGCCGACCTTATGAAGGCCGGCTCCAAAGGCATCTTGTTCGGCCGCAACCTGTTCCAG
>JBCDCF010000481.1:0-3663 GCA_039182345.1 Pseudomonadota bacterium | reverse complement strand
CCATATCCAGCATAATTATCCATCGTGTACATCACATGTACCACTTAATGTTCACTCCGTGCCGTACCATGTCGTGCGCCAACTCTACCGCACTTGCAAACCCTTCTGCATCGGTGCCGCCGTGGCTTTTGATGGTGAGGCCGTTGAGGCCCAGGAAAACCGCGCCGTTGATTTTGCGCGGATCCATCTTGTCGCGCAGACGCATGAAGGCGGGCTTGGCCAACAGGTAGCCAAGGCGGGCGCGCAACGTGCGTCCTATGGACATACGTAAGTACTCGGCCAATTGACGTGCGGTGCCTTCGGCCGTCTTCAAGGCGATGTTACCGCTGAAGCCTTCGGTGACCACAACGTCCACCAGGCCGCGGCCGATGTCATCGCCCTCAACGAAGCCTTCATAACGCATGTCGGGGAAGTTGCCGGCGCGCAGCTGCTGGCCGGCTTCACGCACCTCGTCAAGCCCTTTGACCTCTTCAACGCGGATATGGAGGAGGCCGACGGGGGGGGCCTGGATGCCGAACACGCTGCGGGCCATGGCAGCACCCAACAGCGCGTTGGTCACAAGGTTGCGCGTTTCAACGCCGATGGAGGCGCCCACATCAAGGACGATGCATTCCCCCCTCACCGTGGGCCAAATGGCGGCAAGGGCGGGGCGCTCGACGCCAGGCATGGGGCGCAGACAAAATCGCGCCATGGCCATTAACGCGCCGGTATTGCCTGCCGAAACCGTGGCATCCGCGCCGCCATTTTTGACAAATTCCAGCGCATTCCACATGGAGCTTTTGCGCCGGCCCATGCGCAAAGCCTGGCTCGGCTTGGCATCCATGGGGACAGCAACCTCAGCATGATGGACGGTGGAGGCCGCCTTCAATTCGGGCATGGTGTCCAGCCGCCGGTCCAGTTCGCCAGCGTCGCCAAAAAGGTCGAACGCCAGCTGCGGGCAGCGCACCAGCGCCTCCCTCAGGCCCGGCAGGACCATATCCAACCCTTCGTCGCCACCCATGGCGTCGATGGACAGCCGGATCGTCTCGCGCGTCATAGGGTTTCAATTGCCCTTGGTTTGATCACAGCGCGCCGCCAAACAAGGCATGCTCCCTCGCGCCGCGGACCATAGACGAGTTGTCCGGGCGCCGAAACCACATGAACGAAAAGTAACGCTGCTCTCGTGGCAAACGCTGCGCCGTTTTGGCCGGCACCGCAGGCAACCCGGCTCAATCGCTGGTCCTCAAGGTGCTGAGGACCGCAAAGGGGGACGGGGGTGCATCGTCCTCTTCGGGCACGTCTGCCTCAAAAGTGACACCTTCTGCCTTCGGGTAAGGGTCAAGACCGAGGGCAAAATGCTCAACGGCAATGGCGCCAAGATCCACACTGTCACTGTCGAGAAGTTCGGGGGGGTCGCCGGCTTCGGGGTCCACATCCACCGTGGAGGCTTCGGCGACCGTTGGATGAAGGCGCATGTCCACCGTCTCTTCCACGCGCCCGTCCACGGGTTGAAGCGTGACGACACACTCCTGAACCACTTCGCCACAAACGGTGCCCGACACCGCCACCCCCTCGCCCCGCCAGGGCCGCACGGTGAAGGTCGCGGTCAAGGATTTGACGGCCACAATGTCGAGGGCCTGGGCAAGGGCAGCGCGCTCCTCCTCGCTCGCCTCGATGGACACCTCCTCAGGGCGATGCAGCCGCCTGATGGAGAAGGGGCGGGACAGGCGGGCAATCACCGTTGTGCCTCCTCGCTGGGGGCGAGCGCGCCGGCATCGGGGTGGAACTGCAACGGGTCTGGGAAGACAGTCTCAAACGTGTCGCCCTCAGCCGCCTCGCGCAGCGCCATATGGTAGGCGGCCATGGCGTGGGCGACAGGGCTTTGGGCTTTGTCGGGATTGTCGAAGATGTTGCGCGCGACCGCTGCGGCGAGGGCGGCACGGTCCTCGCCTGCGGAGCGGTAGGCATCGAATCGCCCGTAAAAGGCTTCGCCGATCTGCTTCATCTTTTTGGGAACGGAGGTGTCGCCGATGCCGATGGTCCGCAGGTTTTGCTCCATATCGGCCACGAAGGTGTCAAACAGGGCCTGTCCCTTGGGGCTGATGGCTCCCTTTTCGTCCCTTAACCGGTCTATAAGGGGGCTCACGTGAAAAACGACCATGTCGAATCGGCCTTGGAGCGTGTCAGGCACGTCAAAGCTCTGATAGAAGATGGGCTGACGCGCCTGTGCAACGGCGCGGTCGTACAGACGCGTGACGGCAGGATCAGGTGTGTTGGTAGAGAAGATGCGAAACATGGCGTCCGGACGAATTCCCTATCAGTCCTCACATAGGCAAGCCAAACGTCGTTTCGAGGTGGGACGCTGGGTCGCTTTGGCGGTGGTGGCGCTGACTGTGTCGGCGTGTACGGTGGGCGAGACCTATACCCGCGGCCAGAAGATCACCCCGGACCAGTTGGAACAGGTGCCTGTGGGCTCCTCGCGCGAGCAGGTGCTCTTGGCGCTCGGTACGCCCACCACGACGGCTTTGCAAGGTGGCGAGGTGTTCTACTACATCTCCCAGACCAGTGGCCGCTCCATGGCCTTCCAAAAGGCGTCCGTGCGCGACCGCAGGATCCTTGCCGTCTACCTCACCGACGACAGTGAGGTGCGCGAGATTGCCGAGTACGGCCTGAAGGACGGTAAGGTGTTTGATTACCTGTCCCGCAAAACGCGCACCTCCGGCGCCGACCTTGCTTTCGTCACCCAGATCCTGGGCGGCCTTGTCAATCCAGCCCTTTGACGCTGCGCTGCGTATCTCCTAAGCGCCCGGCACCCCGCCGGGCGCCGTTGCAAGGCGGCGCGGACTGATCCACCAATGACCACCCAACAGGGGCCCACGTGGCCTGTGACCTTCGCGCGACGGATCGCAGCCGCCAAATGGCTGATTGTGGCCGCGTGGCTCGTGGTGCTGGGCGTGGCGTTCGTGGGCCAGGAACGGGTGATCTACGACCCTGACGTTCTGGTCTATTTCGATGGCAACAGGGCCGAGCGCAAAGCCTTCGACGCCATCGCGCGCGACTTCGGCCACACCAACGAGGTTGTGACCTTGGTGGTGCCTGACGACGGCAATGCCCTTTCCACAGCCTCCCTGCGTGCCCTTGGCAAGGTGAGTGTCCAGGCCGCCGCTCAGGATGAGACGGCGGCGGTCCGCTCCATCCTGACGGTGGCGGGGGTGGACCCGTTCGAGGTGGCAACAGCAAGTGATGCCGCCTTGGCAGAGCTTGCCGGCATCATCACCGCGGCCGTGGAGGCCGCCCCCGACGAGGCCGCCCCCGTCCTTGCCGCCGACACCACCGTTGCCGCAGTGGCCGCCATCATCCCCCGTGCCCAAAACGATGCGGCCGTACGCGACATTGCCGCCACCCACCGCGCCATCAAGGACAATGTCGAAGCGTCGGTGCCAGGCATCACCCTCCTCCAGACGGGCAGGATCGTCATTGACGATGCCTTCCAGAAGGAAGGGCAGGACGATGCCAAAGGCTATTTCAGCACCCAGTTACTAATTTTGTCGGCGTTGGTGTTTGCCGCCGTCGGCTCGGTCAGCCTCGTGATCACCATGGTGGTGATCGTCTTTGCCATCGTCTTCTTCACGCTTGGGGGCGTCGGCTGGTCGGGCATTCCGGTGAATGGGATCTCAAGCGCTG
>JBCDCF010000480.1:0-3664 GCA_039182345.1 Pseudomonadota bacterium | reverse complement strand
GAGGCACGGTGGTGGCAGGGTCCAAAAACAGGAGTTTGACGAGGACGTTGGCGAGCGAAATGCCAAGGAACGTCATCATCAAGGTGGTGATGATCTCGTTGACGCCCTGGTACGCCTTCAGGAGCGCCGGCAGAAGCGACCAGACCGCGCCAGCCGCCAAAGCGATGGCCGCGCAAATCAACGGTGCTTCCCGTCCCCGCCGTCCTGTTGATTTGCGCGGCCATCGCTGTGGCGGCTGGCGCGGTCTGGTCGCTTCTTCCGGCGCTCCTGAAAGCCTACCAGGGCGTCAACGAGATCATCACCACCTTGATGATGACGTTCCTTGGCATTTCGCTCGCCAACGTCCTCGTCAAACTCCTGTTTTTGGACCCTGCCACCACCGTGCCTCAGACCCGCACGCTCGAGGTGGCCGACCGTCTGCCGACTTTGCCGGGGAGCACCATTTCCTCAGGCCTCATCATCGGGCTTGTTGCCGTCCTTGCGGTTCACTTCGTCATGACGCGCACCGCCTTCGGCCTCAGGCTGCGCATTGTTGGGGCAAACCCTCAGGCGGCCGTCCACGCAGGGCTTTCGGTGCCTTTGTTGACGGTGGCTGTGTTTGCCATCTCAGGCGGGCTTGCGGGGCTTGCTGGCGCTGTGGAAGTCCTTGGGGTGCAAGGCAATGTGCGGGCGGACTGGAACCCTGCCTATGGGCTTGCGGTGATCCCGCTCGTGTTCCTGGCGCGGTTCAACGGCTTTGGCGCCATTGTCTTCGTGTTCGCCTTCTCGGTCCTGTCCATCGGTGGGGAGAGTGCGGCAAGGAGGCTCGGCGTGCCGCACTTCTTCACCCTCGTTGTGGTGTCGATCCTCCTCATTGCGCTGGCGCTGGCCGAATACGTGGACCACCGCAGGCAAAAGGCGCGGGTGTAAGATGGACGCTCTCCTCTCCCTTGCCTTTATGACCTCGCTTCTGGCAGGCGCCGTCACCGCAGGCATCCCGCTTCTGTTGGCGGGGCTCGGCGAACAGGTGTCGGAAAAGGCCGGCGTCCTCAATATCGGCATTGAAGGGATGATGCTGGTGGGGGCCTATACAGGCTTCCTTGCCGCCTTCTCCATGCAGTCCTTCTGGCTTGGGTTTGCGGCAGGGGCGGCGGGGGGCGTTGCGGTCGCCCTCATCATGGCGGTTCTGTGCGTGCGGCTCGGCCTCAACCAGATTGTGGTGGGGATTGCGCTGACGCTGGGGGCGGAGGGCATCACGGCGCTCCTCCACCACTACCAGTTCTCGCGCACCTATCCGCGCCTTCCGGCGGTGGAGACGCTGCCGATCCCCGTCCTGTCCGAGATTCCGATCGTCGGCCCCGCCTTCTTCGACCGTCACCCCATCGTCTACCTGGCGTTCTTAATGGTGGCGCTCCTCATCTATGTGTTTCGCTCCACGGGGCTTGGCCTTCACCTTCAGGCGGCCGGCGACAAGCCTGCCGCGCTCGATGCCGCGGGGGTGGATGTGGTGCGCACACGCACCGCGGCGGTCCTTTTCACAGGGCTGATGGCGGGCGTTGGCGGGGCGTATATGGCCAACATTGGCGCAGGGCTCTTCATCCCGTTCATGACCGGCGGGGCCGGCTTCATCGGCATCGTCCTTGCCATGCTAGCGCGCGGAAAACCCTTGTGGGTGGTGTTCGGCGCACTCTTGTTTGGCGCAGCCCTGGCGTTGACCACGGCGCTCCAAGTGGGTGGGATCAACATTCCCACCGACGTCATCCAAATGGTGCCGTTCGCGGCGGTTATGGTCGTGCTGGTGGTGTTCGGCCGCCGTGCCAAACTGCCGGCGGCACTGGCGCTGCCATACGTGCGCGGCGAACGCTAGGGGAAAAAGGGGAGGCTCACTTGTCCGACACGAAGGTCTATCTGCTCGACGGTGGAACGCTGGTTCTCGACGGCTTCCACATCTTCTGGAACAAGGGGCCGGGGGGCGAGGTGCGCTTTCCCGTCTACTCCATCCTTGTGGAGCACGCCGAGGGCCGCTTCCTCATCGACACGGGGTACGACTACGACCACGTGCAAAAGGTGCTTCCCTTCGAAAAGCCCCAGCAAACGCCTGAGCAGACCATTCCTGGCGCCTTGAAGCAGCTTGGGTTGGAGCCGAAGGACATTCCCGTCGTCGTCAACTCCCACTTCCACTTCGACCATGTGGGCGGCAACAAGTTCTTCCCCCACGCCAAAAAGATCTGCCACAAGCTGGAGATTGCCCAGGCCGCCGACCCTGAGCCGTTCGAGGTGCTGGGCTACTCCGACATGGCGTTTTCCGCAGAAGCTGCCCTTGCGCGCGGGATGGGCGATCAGATCACCGATGGCATCACCGCCGAAAACACCGCCTACGAGACGGTGGAAGGAGACATCGAGCTTGCCAAGGGCGTGACGATGATCTTCACCCCCGGCCACGCCATCGGCAACTATTCGCTCCTGGTGGAGTTCGGCACGCGCAAGCCCATCCTCTTCACCATCGATGCCGCCTATACCGAGCGCAGCCTCGACACGCTGACCCAGGCAGGCTTTCACATCGATCCGGTGGCAGGGGTCGCCTCCATGCGGCGATTGAAGAAGATCGCCGAGGACAAGGGCGCAGACCTCATGTACTCCCACGACATGGAAAATTTTCTCACCTACCAGACGGGGACGAAGTTCTATGGCTGAACGCCAGCCGGTCTTCACCCTGTCGGCAGGGCCTGTGGATGCCTACCCTGCGGTCCTTGCCGGCCTGTCGCGGCCGATCCTTTACGACTTCGACCCCGCCTTCCTCGCCCACTATGAGGCAACGGTGGAGAAGACGCGTGTGGCCCTCGGCACCACCGCAGCACCTGTCATCCTCCATGGCGAGCCTGTGCTGGGGCTGGAGGCTGCGGCCGCCTCACTCATCGGGCCTGAGGATGTGGTGCTCAACCTTGCCTCCGGCGTCTACGGCAAGGGCTTCGGCTACTGGGCGGCGCGCTACGCCAAGGAGGTGCTGGAGATCGAGGTGCCTTACAACGAGGCGATCACCCCGTCCTCCGTCGCCGAGATGCTGGCCTCGCGGCCCGACATCACCATCGTGTCCCTGTGCCACCACGACACGCCGTCGGGCACCGTCAACCCAGCGGATGCCATCGGCGCCATCGTGGCCGACCATGGCGCGCTGTTGATTGTGGACGCCGTCTCGTCCTGGGGCGGCATGGAGATTTCGCCTGACAGCTGCCACGCAGGCATCTTCGTTACGGGCCCCAACAAGTGCCTTGGGGGCACGCCAGGCCTCACCATTTTGTCGGTGTCGGACGCTGCGTGGGAGAAGATGGAGGCGAACGCCGCCGCCCCCCGCGCCTCCATGCTGTCGATCCTCGACTGGCGCGATGCGGACCGGGCGGACAAGCCGTTTCCCTTCACCCCCTCCGTGGCCGAGATCAACGGGCTCGATGCCGCCGTCTCCCTTTATCTCGACGAAGGCCCCGAAAACGTGTGGGCGCGCCATGAGCTGACCGCGGCTGCCTGCCGCGCCGGCGTGAAGGCGCTGGGGCTCGACCTTTGGCCCGCGCACGAGGACATCGCCTCGCCCACCTGCACCGCCGTTGCCATGCCTGAGGGCGTTGACGACAAGGCGCTGAGGGCCGCGGCGCGCGAGCGTTACGGCGTCGTCTTCTCCTCAGGGCGGGGG
>JBCDCF010000479.1:0-3669 GCA_039182345.1 Pseudomonadota bacterium | reverse complement strand
CGGCCCGTCCCGTCGCCGAAGACATTGCCCGCGTCTTTCCCGCCACGCTGGAACTTGCCACCATCGGCACCATCATCGGCGTTGTGCTCGGCGTTCCCCTCGGGGTGGTGGCGGCCGTCTACCGCGGCTCTCTCATCGACCAGTTCGCCCGCGTGATCGCGCTTGTGGGCTACTCCATGCCCATCTTCTGGCTGGGCCTCATGGGCCTTTTGGTCTTCTACGGCATTCTCGGCTGGGTGGGCGGTCCAGGGCGCCTCGGCATCTTTTACGTGGACGTGGTGCCAAGCGTCACGGGCATGATCCTTGTGGACTCCGCTCTTGCCGGCAACTGGGCGGTCTTCAAGAACGCCATCAGCCACATTGTCCTGCCGGCCTCGCTGCTCGGCTACTTCTCGCTCGCCTATATCAGCCGGATGACGCGCTCCTTCATGCTGGAGCAGTTGAGCGCTGAGTATATCACCACAGCCCGGGTCAAAGGCGTGCCTGAATGGCTCGTCATCTGGCGCCATGCCTTCAAGAACATCAGGGTGCAGCTGATCACCGTCATTGCCCTTTCTTACGCCAACCTTCTGGAGGGCTCGGTGCTGACAGAGATCATCTTCGCCTGGCCGGGCATCGGCTCCTACATCACCAACGCCTTGTTATCGGCGGACATGAATGCTGTGCTGGGTGGAACGGTGGTGATCGGCTTCGTGTTCGTGTGCCTCAACATCTTCTCCGACCTATTGTACCGCTACTTCGACCCGCGGGCGCGCTGAACCATGAGTTTGGATCAGGCCCCACAATCCCCACCCACGGGCCTTCGCGGCTGGCTGTTGACCGACACGCCAAGCTCGCGCAACCACGCCCGCATGGCCGCCCTCTATCAAGGCTGGCTGAAGTTCCGATCCAACCGCCTGGCGATGGTGGGGCTCATCATCCTCCTCGCCCTCATCTTGATGGCGCTCTTTGCGCCGCTCCTGGCCCCTTACGACCCCTTCGTCCAAGACCTTGGCAACCGCCTCCAGCCCATCGGCACGCCAGGCCATCTCCTGGGCACCGATTCCCTCGGGCGGGACATTTTGAGCCGCCTCATCTACGGCTCGCGCATCACCCTTTACATCGTCACCCTTGTCGCGCTGATCGCCCCTGTGGCGGGCCTCCTTGTGGGAACGGTGGCGGGCTATGCGGGCGGCATTGTGGATGCGGCCTTGATGCGCATCACCGACATCTTCCTCGCCTTCCCCCGCCTCGTCCTCGCGCTCGCCTTCGTGGCCGCCCTCGGTGCGGGGATCGAGAACGCCGTCATCGCCATCTCGCTCACCGCATGGCCCCCTTATGCGCGCATTGCACGGGCCGAAACGCTGACCATCCGCAACTCCGATTATATCAGCGCCGTCCAGCTCCAGGGCGCAGGGCCCATCCGCATCATCACGAAGCACATCTGGCCGCTGTGCATCTCCTCCCTCATCGTGCGGGTGACGCTTGATATGGCAGGCATCATCCTTGCCGCCGCGGGCCTTGGCTTCCTCGGTCTTGGCGCACAGCCCCCCTCGCCAGAATGGGGCGCCATGATCTCCGAGGGCCGCAAGTTCATCCTCGACCATTGGTGGGTCGCAACGGTGCCGGGCCTTGCGATCTTCACCGTCTCTCTCGCCTTCAACCTTCTGGGCGACGGCCTGCGCGACGTGCTCGACCCCAAGGACAGCGGCGAATGACCCTCCTTGCCGTCAAGAACCTCACCGTCGCCTTCCCGACGCGCACGGGCGTGTTCGAGGCGGTCCGCGGTGTTTCCTTCACCGTCGGCAAGGAGAGGCTCGGGATTGTCGGGGAATCGGGCTCAGGCAAATCCATGACGGGCCGCGCGATTCTGCGTCTCATCCGCCCGCCGGGCCGCATCATCGCCGACGGGATCACCCTTGCCGGCGAAGACCTTTTGACCATGACCGAGCGGCAAATGCGCAAAGTTCGCGGCCAGCGCATCTCCATGGTCATGCAGGACCCGAAATTCTCGCTGAACCCCGTCATGACCATCGGCGAGCAGATGACGGAGGCCTATGCCCTCCACGACCATCAGGGCAACGCCAATGCCCGCGCGCGGGCCACCGAGATGCTGGAAAGGGTTTTGATCCGCGACCCGGAGCGCGTCATGCGCGCCTACCCGCACGAACTCTCCGGCGGCATGGGCCAGCGCGTGATGATTGCCATGATGCTGATCCCGAACCCTGAAATCCTGATTGCCGACGAGCCCACATCCGCCCTCGACGTCTCGGTCCAAACCCAGGTGCTTCAAATCATGGATCGCCTTGTGCACGAGCAAGGCATGGGGCTTATCTTCATCAGCCACGACCTCAACCTCGTCGCCTCCTTCTGCGACCGTGTGCTCATCATGTACGCCGGCCGCATTGTGGAGACCCTGCGCGCCGATGCCCTCCATGACGCGGAGCACCCTTACACAAAGGGCCTCTTGAACTCCCTGCCCAGGCTCGACGCACCGGCGGAGCGCCTTGAGGTCCTCACCCGCGATCCCGCCTGGCATGCCGCGCCATCGGTGGAGGGCAACGGATGAACGCGCTCGCCATTGAGCACCTTGATGTGTGGTTTGCCGACGGTGCCGACAGGGTCGACGCCGTCAAGGACGCCTCCTTCAGTGTGGAAGCCGGCGGCAGCTTCGGCCTTGTGGGGGAATCGGGCTCCGGCAAGTCGACGATTTTGAAGGCAATCACGGGCCTCGTCCCAACCTGGTCCGGCCGCATCGCAGTAAACGGCACGGACCTTGGGGCCAAGCGCGACCGCCAGTTCTACAGCACCGTCCAGATGGTGTTTCAGGACCCTTATGCCTCGCTCCATCCCCGCCATTCGGTGGATCAGATGCTGACCGAGACCCTTTCCCTCCACCGCATTCCCGATGCAAACACCCGCATCCCCCAGCTCCTTGCGGACGTGGGCCTCGGCCCGTCCTTCCGCTTTCGCTACCCCCACCAGTTGTCGGGCGGGCAGCGCCAAAGGGTTGCCATTGCGAGGGCGCTCGCCTCCAACCCGTCCATTCTCCTGTTGGATGAGCCAACGTCCGCGCTGGACGTCTCCGTACAAGCGGAAATCCTCAACCTTCTGAACGATCTGAGATCTGCCAACAACCTCACCTTCCTGATGGTCTCCCACAATCTCGCGGTTGTCAGCCACATGTGCTCGCGCGTTGCGGTGATGCAGGACGGCGCCATTGTGGAGGTGATGACGGTGGAGGACATGCGCGCCCTCAACCCCTCCCACGACTATACGCGCCACCTCCTCAACGCCGCGCTCGGCTACCGTCCGGAGGGCGCGCCGCCCCCCACCTGAGCCACCCGCTTTCACGGCCGCCGCCCCTCGTCTACCCTTCGCGCGCAAACGAGCGGAGGGGTCGATGGCAGGGCTTTACTACGAGGAGTTTGAGGTGGACCGCGTCTACCGTCACCAGTGGTCGCGCACGGTGACGGAGATGGACAACATGCTGTTCTGCAACATGACGCTGAACCCCCAGCCCCTCCACATCGACCACCATTTCAGCGCGCGTCACACCGAGTGGGGCAAACCGTTGGTGAACTCCCTCTTCACCCTCGGCCTGTTGATCGGCATCTCCGTCAACGATCTCACCATGGGCACCACCGTCGGCAATCTGGGCATGAAGGAGACGCGCTTCCCCCACCCCGT
>JBCDCF010000478.1:0-3672 GCA_039182345.1 Pseudomonadota bacterium | reverse complement strand
GGACGTCAGTGGGGCACGCCGAGATAGGCGTCAATCACATCCTGATTGGTGCGCACCTCTTCGGGGGTGCCGTCGGCGATCTTTTCGCCATAGTCCAGGACCACCACGCGGTCGGAGATGTCCATCACCACGCCCATGTCATGCTCGATGAGTGCGATGGTCGTGCCGAACTCCTCCCTCACGTCGAGGATGAAGCGGCACATGTCCTCCTTCTCCTCAAGGTTCATGCCGGCCATGGGTTCATCCAACAGGAGGAGTTCCGGCTCCATGGCGAGCGCCCGTCCAAGCTCCACCCGTTTTTGTAAGCCGTAGGGGAGGCGCCCCACAGGCGTCTTGCGGATCGCCTCGATCTCCAGGAAGTCGATGATGTCTTCCACACGCTTCCTGTGCGCCACCTCTTCGGACAGGGCAGGGCCGAAACGGATGAGCTGGAACAAGAACCCGACATTCATCTGCAAGGTGCGGCCGGACATGATGTTGTCCAGCGTGGTCATCCCTTTGAAAAGGGCAACATTTTGGAAGGTGCGGGCAATGCCCGAGGCGGCCGCATCGTGGGGCTTCATCTTGCTCCGCGGATGGCCCTTGTAGGTGATCGTGCCTTCCTGGGGGTGGTAGAAACCGTTGATGACGTTGAGCATTGACGTCTTGCCCGCGCCGTTGGGGCCGATGATGGCGCGGATCTCGCCTTTGACGATGTCGAAGGAGACGCCGCGGATCGCCTTCACCCCGCCGAAGGACAGGGACACATCTTTGACCGCAAGAAGGGTCTCGGGCGACGTTGTCGGCTCGGGCCCTGCGTCAACACTCATGGGCGGGCTCCTTCGTGGATCGAGGGCGTCATTCGGCCGCCTCGGCCATGGGGGCGGGGGTGAAGGTTTCGGCCGTGTGGATCTTCACCGTTGCTTCGATGAACCCTTTGCGACCGTCCTCGAAGGTGACCTCTGTGCGCACGAAACACTCCTGCGCGTCATTGTAGAGCGCTTCGATCAACGGGGCGTAGCGGTCGGCAACGAAGTTGCGGCGGACTTTCTGGGTGCGCGTCAGCTCGCCATCGTCCGCATCAAGCTCCTTGTGCAGGACGAGGAAGCGCTTGATCTGTGCGCCGGCCATCATGGGCTCTTCGGCAAGGGCGCGGTTGGTGGCGGCCACGTTGTTGGCAATGATTTCGGCCACCCGCGGGTGCTGCGCCAACTCCTGATAGGAGGCGTAGCCGATGTTGTTGCGCTCCGCCCAGTTGCCGACCGCCACAAGATCGATGTTGAGCATTGCCGCCACGAACGGTTTCTCATGCCCGTAGGTGACCGCCTCTTGGATCTCTGGGAAAAACTTCAGCTTGTTTTCCAGATACTTTGGCGCGAAGAGGGCGCCGCCTTGCAAGGTGCCCACATCCTTGGCGCGGTCGATGATCTTCAGTTGACCGTCCGCCTCGAAGATCCCTGCGTCGCCCGTCTTGATGAAGCCGTCCTCGGTCAAGGTTTCGGCAGTCTTCTCATCGGCCTTGAAGTAGGACACGAACATGCCTGGCGACTTGAAGAGCACCTCTCCATTGTCGGCAAGCTTCAGTTCGACCCCTGTCATCGGCGGGCCGACCGTGTCGGCGCGCACGGCCCCATCCGGCTGTGCGGTGATGTAGAGGAAGGCCTCCGTCTGCCCGTAAAGCTGCTTCAGGTTGATGCCCAGGGAGCGGAAGAAGGAGAACAGGTCCGGCCCAATGGCCTCGCCCGCCGTATAGGCAACGCGGATGCGCGAAAAGCCCAAGACATTCTTCAGCGGGCCATAGACGAGCCGTTCCCCGAACCAGTACGCGATGCGCCCGCCGAGCGGGACGGACTGCTTGTCGAGGATTGCTTCGCCATGGGCTTTCGCCACGTCCATGAAGCGGTGGAACATCCAGCGTTTGAGCGCGCCGGCATCCTCCATGCGGATCAAGACACGGGTGAGGATCGTCTCGAACACCCGCGGCGGGGCGAAGTAAAACGTCGGGCCGATCTCACGCAAGTCATGCTGCACGGTGTCGGGACCTTCAGGGCAGGCGGTGGAAAAGCCAACCACGAGCCCCTGGGCATAGTTGAGGAAATGGTCCCCCACCCAGGCGAGCGGCAGATAGGCAAGCACCTCGTCCGAATCGGACAGATGGTCGAAGACCGCCGTGTCCCGCGCCGCCTGGACCGCACGCGAAGCTTTCAGCACCACCCCCTTGGACTGTCCTGTGGTGCCTGAAGTGTAAAGGATGGTGGAGGGGTCCTCGCCCGATGCGGACGTCACCCGCTCCTCCCATGCCGCAGCAAGACCAGGGTCGGCCTTCAGCCTTTCATCGCCAAGGGCTTGCACCTTCTCAAAGGGGTAAAGGTGCTCGGTGTCATAGTCGCGCAGACCCCGTGGCTCATCGTAGATGATGGTTTTCAGCGCAGGCAGGCCGTCCTGCGCGGCAAGGCACTTGTCCACCTGCTCCTGGTCTTGGCACAGGGCAAAGCGCACCTCCGCGTGGGCGAGGACGAAGGCCATCTCCTCCGCCACAGCGTCCGCATAGACCGGCACAGGTATGCCCTGAAGGGACTGTGCGGCCATGAACGTCCAATAAAGCCGGGGCTTGTTGCCGCCGATGATGGCAATGGTGTCGCCCGGCCCAAAGCCCAGCTTCTCAAGGCCGAGGGCAAAGCGCATCACCTCGTCCTTCACCTCGCTCCAGCTCCAGGCGTGCCAGATGCCCCTGTCCTTCTCGCGCATGGCGGGCCTGTTGCCGCGCCGCTTGGCGTTGTCCAACAGGAGCTTTGGGAAGGTATCGCCCTCGGCCTGGGCGGCTGGCGTTTTGGAGGAACTCATGGTCTACGGCCTCCTCTGAGGCCTCGACGCGAGGGCGCACAGGACTGGCGTATGAAGGCGTGGGCCGCGCCGTAAGCTGCCGCCAAAACCCGACCCTTTGTGGGGGCAAGCCGCATCACGTGACCTGTGCATATCCGTCCTCGCCTCCCAAGCCGCCGTTTTGCCGGTTCTGCCGCGCGCAACCAGCGTCGTTTATGGGTCCAGACCCTTGCGATCCATCATGTTCGCCGATGAGTGAAGCCGCTCTTGGCCGATCAATCAAGCGGTGTGCGCGTGTGGGGCGGATGCGCCGCGTCCCGGCGCGACGACACACCGAAAGGTGACATAGCACGCATTGTGCCTGTGCCCCGCCGCCCTATGTCACCGCTGAACGACACAGTCAGAGGCAGCGCGTGATGAGCCAGTCGCCCATCGATCTATACTATTGGCCCACCCCCAACGGTTGGAAAGTCTCCATTTATCTTGAAGAGGTGGGGGCGCCTTACCGTGTCCACTTCATCAATATTGGGGCGGGGGACCAGTTCAAGCCCGATTTCTTGGCGATTGCGCCCAACAACAGAATGCCCGCCATCGTCGACCATGACGGGCCTGGCGGTCAGGCAATTTCGGTGTTCGAGTCCGGCGCGATTTTGCAGTATCTTGGCCGCAAGTTCGGCCAGTTCTACCCCACCGATGAGCGCCAGAGGGTGGCCGTTGAGGAGTGGCTGATCTGCATTTGTCGGGATAAGAATGACGTCGCCGGCTTTTGCGCTGGAGGATTTTCGATAGCCAGAACGTGCATCCGTCGAAACGATGAGCTCTCCCTCGGTGACCAAGTGGAACGCGATCACGCGCGTGGGAATGGGTAAG
>JBCDCF010000477.1:0-3691 GCA_039182345.1 Pseudomonadota bacterium | reverse complement strand
TGGCTTGGCGCCGGTGCGCTCGGTGATGAGGCCGTAGTGCTCGATCCGCCTGTGGCGGGCGAAATCGAAGATGGTGTCCTTGCCGAAGCAGGTGGCGTCAAGGTCGCAAGGGTGGACAATCAACTCGTCCCCCTCGCTCTTCGTCTCCGCCACGATGAAGCCGTTGGGGTCGACAATGACGCTGCCGCCGATGAGAGGGTGCCCGTCCTCCACACCGGCCTTTGCCACGGCCACGACGAAGGTGGCGTTCTGGTAGGCGCCCGATTGCAGCACAAGACGGTGGTGGAAGAGGCGCTCCTGCGGCCCCTCGTCCCCCTTCTGACTGTTCACCGACGGGGTGTTGTAGCCCAAAATGACGAGTTCCACGCCCTGAAGGCCCATGACGCGGTAGGTCTCTGGCCAGCGCCTGTCATTGCAAATGCACATGCCAAGCACGCCGCCGAGCGCCGTGAAGACTGGAAAGCCGAGGTCGCCAGGCTCGAAATAGCGCTTTTCCAGATGCTGGAAGGCGCGCTCGGTGTCGTACTCGGAATGCCCTGGAAGGTGCACCTTGCGGTACTTGCCGACAATGGCGCCCGTCTTGTCGGTGAGGATGGAGGTGTTGAAGTGGTGCCCGTCCTCGGTCAATTCCGCATAGCCGAAGGAGATGGCGACGCCGTGGGCCTTTGCCGCGTCGAACAAAGGCTGTGTGGCCTCATTCGGCATGTCCCGCTCGAACCAGGTGTCCACCTCGCCCTGATCTTCCATGTACCAGCGCGGGAAGAAGGTGGTCAGCGCCAGCTCGGGGAAGACCACGAGGTCGCAGCCCTTGCCGGCGGCCTCATCCAGAAGCGCGACCATGCGCGCCACAACGGCCTCGCGGGTATCGGCCTTTTGGATGGGGCCGAGCTGGGCCGCACCCACTGTCACGGTTCGCATGGTTGTCCTTCGCTCAGTGTTCAGGCGGCAATGCGGCGCTCAAGGCGGCTTACAAGGCGCACAAGGGGCCACAGGATCACAAGGTAAATGCCCGCCGCCGCAACGATGGGCGAGGCATTGTAGGTGATGGAGCGCGCCATGTCCGCCGCGTACAACAATTCGGCGAGGGACACCACGCTGGCAAGGGAGGTGAGCTTCACCACCTCCACTGTGTTGGAAATGAGGTCAGGCAGAACGTTGCGCACCGCCTGGGGGAGGACGACGCTCACCATGGTCTGCGTGGCGCTGAGGCCAGTGGAGCGCGCCGCCTCGCTCTGCCCCTTGCCGATGGACAAGATCCCGGCCCTATAGATCTCCCCATAGTAGGCGGCATTGTTGAGGAGGAAGGCGATGGCCACAGCCTCCAAAGGCGATGGTCTGAAGCCCAGGAACGGCAGCCCCGCATAAACGAAAATCAGAAGCACCAGCGGCGGGATCGCGCGGAAGAAGTCCACGAACGCGATGGTGGTCCACCGCACCAGCCGGTTCTGGGACAAGGAGGCGAGCGCGGCGAAGACGCCCGACACAAGGCCGATGGGAATGACGATGAGGCAGATCAGCGCCGTCATCCCGAGCCCTTTGAGGAGGAGCGGCCACGCCTGCACCATGATCGACACGTTGAAGAACTGCTGAACGATGGCGTCCATCAAACTGCCCTCATGCGTGGCGCCATTTGAAGCGGCTTTCCAGCCAGCGCGAGGCAATCACCAGAGGCAGGAACAAGAGAACATAGCCGATGGCCGCCATCATCAAAGGCGAGGCGTTGCCTGAGAAGGACTGCGCGGTGGTCGCCTGGCCCAAAAGGTCGGGCAAGCCGATCACCATGCCGAGCGCTGTGGATTTGGTGATGGCAATGGCCCTGTTGGTGAGGGGCGGAATGGTGAGCCGCACCGCCTGGGGCAGGACGATGGCCGTCAGCGTCTGCGTATAGGTCAGCCCCGTGGAGCGGGCCGCCTGCCACTGCCCTTTGTCCACCGACAGGATGCCGGCCCAGAAAATCTCCTCCGCAAAGGCGGCGAGGGCGAGGCCCAGCACAATCCAGATCACCATCGCCGCCGACAGCGACACGCCCACATTCGGAAGGCCGAAATAGACAAGGAGGATGAGGACCAGCGGCGGCAGGGCGCGCATCACGTCGGCAAAGACGATGATGAGCGCGTTCACAGGCGCAATCCTGTAGGAGCGCAGCGCCGCCAGGAAGAGCCCCAGCACCACCCCCGTTACCACCACGAGGATGGAGAGCTGAAGCGTTGTAAAGAAGCCGTCGATGATGGCGGGGAGGTAATCCGCCATGACCTTTTCGTTGAAGAAGGTGTCCTGGAAGCGCTCGAACGGCCCCATCAGTGGCTCACGCGGGACAGGAAGGTCTGCGTGCGGGCCTGCTTTGGCGCGCCGAAGAGGTCGGCAGGCGACCCCTCTTCCACGATGACACCCTCGTCCATAAAGATGACGCGGTCCGCCGCCTCGCGGGCAAAGCGCATCTCGTGGCTGACGACGAGCATCGTCATCCCGTGCGCCTGGACGGTGCGCATGACGTCAAGCACGTCGCCCACAAGCTCGGGGTCGAGGGCTGAGGTGGGCTCGTCGAACAGCATCACCTTGGGCTCAAGCGCAAGGGCGCGGGCGATGGCGACCCTTTGCTGCTGCCCGCCGGACAAGGCGGCAGGGTAGGTGTTCGCCTTGTCTGCCAGTCCCACCTCGGTGAGGGCGGCCATGGCCTTCTCCCGCGCAGCACCGCGCGAAAGGCCCGAGACCTTGCGCAAGGCAAGCGTCACATTCCCCAAGGCGCTCTTGTGGGGGTAAAGGTTGAAGGACTGGAACACCATGCCGATGCGCCGGCGCGTGGCGTTGAGGTCCACCCGCGGCCCGGTGATGTCCTCCCCCTCCAGGACGACGGCGCCGGAGGTGGGCTCCTCAAGGCGGTTGCAGCAGCGCAGCAGCGTTGATTTGCCTGACCCCGAGGGGCCGATGAGGAACACCATTTCCCCAGGCGCCACCTTAAGGTCGATGCCGCGCAGGACCTCCAGCGTTCCAAAATTCTTGGTGAGGCCGACCAGCTCAAGGATGGGCGGCGTCACCGCTGCCGCACCGTCGGACGGTGCGGCAGTGTCGTTGGTCTCGTCCAAGAGCTAGCTGCAAGTGTTCTCGTGGGGCGTTGCGTCATGGCCCTCAAAGCCAGGCTCGCCGAAGCCTTCGCGCACCGTCACGGCCGCGCTCCCTGCCTCCGGCGTGGTGCCGAACCACTTTTCCGACAGCGCGGCAATGGTGCCGTCTTCCTTCATGCACTCGATGACGGCTTCGATCCGGTTGCGCAGTTCCACATCGTCCTTGCGGAAGGGCATGGCCCACACAAGGCCGGTGGAGTGAAGGTAGGAAAGGGCAAGCTGCGGGTTCTTCTTCACCGCCCAGGCCGAGACGGTGTTGCCGGCCACATTGGCGTCCGCACGGCCGGAGATGACCGCCTGCACGGCATCGGTGTTGGTGCCGTAGCTTTCCACCGTCCAGCCGATCTCATCGGCGAGGCCGCGCGCCCAGGAATCGTAGGCCGAGCCTTTGTTGACCGACACGGTCTTGCCTTTCAGCTGCGACAGGTCGGTGATGGGCTCTGACCCCTCCTTCACCACGAACTGGTAGTCGGTATTGAGGTAGCCTTCGGTGAAGAGGAGGTTTGCCGCACGCTCTTCGGTCAAGGTGGTGGGGGCGACGATGAAGTCGTACGTGCCTGCCTGAAGAC
>JBCDCF010000476.1:0-3692 GCA_039182345.1 Pseudomonadota bacterium | reverse complement strand
TGGCAAAGCCGTTCTTGCCGTGGCGCGAGACGATGCGCTCCATCTGCCTGTCATAGCCGTTGTCGGCGGCCACAAGACAGGCGGGGCTTTTGGCCAGCCTTGAAGAGGAGCGCACGTCCGACACTGCCTCGCCAAGGGCCTGTTTGATGAGGGCGGCAAGGGTTGCGATCTCGCTGTCCTTGGCGCGGTCCTCGCTTGCCTCTTCCGCCTCAGGCTTGGCGATGGCGTCAAGGTCGGCAGACCCTTGTGTGACGGAGGTGAAGGGCTTGCCTTCATAGCCGAGTGCCGTGCGTACCCAGAACGCATCAACAGGGTCGCTGAGGAGGAGAACCTCCACATCCCGCGTCGCGAAACCTTCCAGATGGGGCGAGGCGGCCAGACGCTCCTTATCTTCGCCGACGGCGTAGAAAATGGCGGTCTGGTTCTCCTTCATGTCCTTCACATAGTCGGCGAGGGACCGGCCGCCGCCCGGTGCCTTGGTGGTGGCAAAGCGGGAGAGGGCGTAGATCTCGTCGCGCCGCTCGGCATCCTCGTAAAGGCCTTCCTTCAGGACGGGACCGAACGCCTCCCACACCTTTTCGTAGACCTCAGGCTTGTTGTCGGCGAGCTTCTTCATCTCGTTCAGAACGCGCTTTGTGGCCGCCGTGCGGATCTGCGCGATCATCGGGTTGGTCTGAAGCATCTCGCGGGAGAGGTTGAGGGGAAGGTCCTCTGAATCCACAAGGCCGCGCACAAAGCGCAGGTACGCAGGCAACAAAGGCGCATCGTCGGTGATGAAGATGCGCCGCACGTAAAGTTTGACGCGCCCCTTACGGTCCGGGTCGAAAAGGTCGAACGGCGCCATTTCCGGCACGAACAGGAGTGCTGTGTACTCCTGCCGGCCTTCCGCGCGGGTGTGGACGGTGAGCGCCGGCTTGTCGAACGCCCCCGCCACGAAGCGGTAGAACTCTGCGTACTCGTCCTCGGAAATCTCCGACTTTGGGCGGGCCCAAAGGGCGGTGCCGTCCACAAGCTCGCGCCGCGCATCATCGCCCACCTTCTCGATGGTGATGGGAACGGGAACGTGGGCGGAGTGGTGTTTGACGAGGCGCTCGACGGTGGCTTCGTCAGCGTAGCTGGTGTGCTCGTCCCGCAAGGTGAGGGTGACGCGGGTGCCGCGGGTGGGCGCATCCTCCAAGGGAGTGGGTTCGACGGTGAACTCGCCAGAGCCGTCGGAGCGCCAGGTGAACGCTTCGTCCGCGCCAGCGGCACGGCTTGTGACGGCGACCTCGCTCGCCACCATGAAGGCTGAGTAAAAGCCGACGCCGAACTGGCCGATCAGCGCCTTGCCGGCGTCCTTTTCCTCAAGCGCCTGGCGGAACTTTTCGGTCCCTGAGCGCGCCATGGTGCCAAGATTTTCAATGAGTTCCTCGCGCGTCATGCCGATGCCGTTGTCGGCAACGGTGAGGCGCTTGGCCTCGGGGTCGACGGTGATCGACACCTGAAGTTTCGCGTCCTCACCCAGAAGCGACGGCTCTGTGAGGGCACTTTGGCGCAGCTTCTCGCACGCATCGGCGGCGTTGGAGATCAACTCGCGCAGGAAGACATCGGGGGTGGAGTAGACCGAGTGCACCATGAGGTGAAGAAGGCGGGCAACATCGGCCTGAAAGGCTCGCGTTTCGGCGTGTTCGTTTGTCATCATCGCTGACGGTGTGGTGTTGGGGATACCGCCCTCAGATGCGACGCCTAAGCCCGCTGATCAAGAGTTGGGCGTTGCTGCCTTGTGCTCCGTCCCCGTTCGCGTCACGTTTGCCGTCTAAAGGCTCTGGCAGACAGGCCTTGCGGGTCGGGAGGTGTGATGGCTGAGGTTGAAGAGATAAGTCAGGTGGTGCCGCTGCGGCCCCCCCAAGGCCAAGCGACACCGAAAATCGTCGCCTTCCATCGCACCGAACTGTCGCAAATTTTGTGGGTCTATGGCCAACGCGTGGCTGCGGGGGAATGGCGCGACTATGCCATCGACCATGGGCGCGACCAGGCGGTGTTCTCCATCTTCAGGCGCATGGGTGAGGTGCCTGTCTATCGCATCACCAAGACGCCCAAGCTTGCCCGCAAGCAAGGCGCCTTCGCTGTGGTGTCTGCCCACGGATTGATCCTGAGGCGCGGTCACGACCTTCAGGCGGTGCTGCGGGTGTTGGACAAGAAGCGGCATCTGTCCGTGGTGGGAGAGTAGACGCGAACGCACTGCGCCCGCCCAACGCAGGCTTGCATCAAGGGATGACGCGACGTGTCCTTGCCCTGGTCGTCCTTCTCGTGAGTATGGTCGCCGCCTCGGCGGAGCCCGTGACCCTTCGCTTTGCCACCTTCAATGCTGCCCTTTCCGACAATGAGGCCGGCGCCATCCTTGCAAGGCTCCAAGGGGGGCGCGACCGTCAGGCAAAGCTCGTGGCGGAGACCATCCAAAGGGTCCGGCCCGACATCCTTCTTCTGCAGGAAATCGACCGCGATCCTGAAGGGCTCGCCCTTCGCGTCTTCATGGATCAGTACCTTGCCGTTTCCCAAAACGGTGCCGCGCCTCTGGCCTACACCGACATTGTCTTCCCGCCGAGCAACACAGGCGTTGCGACGGGGCTCGACTTGAATGGCGACGGCCGGCGGGACGGGCCTGCGGACGCGCGTGGCTTTGGCCACCACAAAGGCCAGTACGCCTTCGCGCTCCTGTCCACGGTGCCGTTGGGGACGCCGCGCACCTTCGCCTCGCTCCTGTGGCGGGACATGCCCGGCAACCGCTTGCCGAAGGGCCACTATGGCGCTGCGGCCGAGGCTGTTTTGCCGGTGTCGTCAAAGACTCACCTCGTGGTGCCCCTTGATCTGTCGCCTGCGGCTGGGCCGCCGGTCTACGTCATTGCCGCCCACCCGACCCCGCCTGTCTTCGATGACGATGAGATCGATTGGAACGGCAGGCGAAATGCTGATGAGATCCGCCTCATCGCCGATCTCCTCGATCCTGAACGAGGCGCCTATCTTGTGGACGATGTGGGCGGCAAAGGTCCCTTGCCGGCAAGCGTCGGCGCCGTCGTCATGGGTGACCTCAACGCCGACCCTCACCGCGGCGAGAGCTTGAAGGGTGCGATGGACCCCCTCCTCGCCAACCCCTTGATTGTGGATGCCAAACCCCGGTCCCATCGCGGCACGGCCACCGCCACATTCAACGATGGGATGCGGGTGGACTACGTCCTCGTGCGTCCTGTCCCAGAAAGTGCCGGCACTGGCGGGCGCTTCGTCGTCAACGGCGAGGCGGGCGTGATCTGGCCGCGCGAGGACGGGCCGCTTGCCCACCTCAACGATGCGTCAGACCACAGGCTCGTCTTCGTCGACACGGTGTGGCAGCCGGCCGGACGCCAGTGACAGGCTCGGTCAGCCGATGGTGATCTCGAACCTGTCGTCGAAGGCCACATGGTCCTTGATGTCTGCCATCTCGTCGTAAGGCGCTTCGTAGGACCAGGCAGCGTTCCCCACCTCGGTGCCCTCTGCCACGACGTTGAAATAGACCGTGTCGCCTTTGAAAGGGCAGTGGGTGGTCTTGTCGGTCTTCGTCAAGGTGGCGGTCACATCGCCGCGAGGGATGTAGGCGCGGGTGGGATAACCATCCTCGCGCAAGAGAACCGCGGTTGTTGTCATGGCGATCAAGGTGTCGCCGTGGCGCACGGTGACGG
>JBCDCF010000475.1:0-3693 GCA_039182345.1 Pseudomonadota bacterium | reverse complement strand
TGAGTTCGATGGCCGCCATGGCGGTGGTGCGGCGGATGCCGAAGGCGCGCATCTTGCGGTAAAGCGTGGCGCGGGAAATGCCGAGCATGGCGGCCGCGCGGCTGACGTTGCCGTCGCCTTTGTGAAGGGCATCCAAAATGACCTGGCGCTCGGCGTCCTTTAGCTGATTGCCGGCCATCGTCACGCCATCGCTCTGGCCTTGGTCCAGCCGCTCCCCATCGGTGACGATGCGCTGGGGGAGGTCGGCAAGGTCCACCCTGAGGGTTTCGTTGGCAAGGTGGATGAGTTCGATGGTGTTGCGCAACTCGCGCACATTGCCGGGCCAAGCGTAGGCGTGGAGGGCCTCCAGCGCATGGTCGCTGAAGCGCAAGGGGTCGACGCCGATGCGCTCGGCCACCTCCTCGTTGAAGTGGTCCACCAGGAGGCCCACATCCTCGCCCCGTTCCCGCAGGGGCGGGATCTTGATGGTGGCTGCGCCAATGCGGAAGTAAAGGTCGCGGCGGAAGGAGCCCACCTCCACCTCATCCTGAAGGCTGCGGTTGGTGAGGCCGATGACCCTGATGTTGACCGGGCGCACCCGCGGATCGCCGATCCGGCAGCTCAAATTGTCTTCCAGCACGCGCAACAGGAATGGCTGAAGCTCCAGCGGCATCTCGCCGATTTCATCCAGGCACAGAACGCCGCCGCTCGCCATCTCCACCCGCCCGGGTGCGCCTTCAGAGGCGCCGGCGTCGCCGTGGCGTGGGGCGCGCCCAAAAAGCTCCTCCCCAAAGACGTCTTTTGATGCGGCCCCGCAGTTCATCACCACAAAGGGAGCGTTGGCATCGGTGCTGCTGATGGCATGGACGAGGCGGGCCAACAGCTCCTTGCCCACCCCCGTCTCCCCCTCGAACAGAAGGGGGATTGCGGCCGATGCCACACGGCGCGTGAGGGTGAGGGCATCAATCAATGCCTGGCTCTTGCCGATGATGGTGGGTTCGGCAGGGGAGGAGGGGGCGGCAATGGCCGGCACCCGCACGGGCTGGGTTGCCCCTGGGGCATGCCTGATGGGTGGCGCAAACTCCAACGCGAAGCCGCGCACCCTGCCATCCACCCACACCCGCTCGACGCTCCTAAGGCGCGGCTCGTCAGGCAGGGCCTGGGAGACGTCGGTGGTGCTGATGGTCTCGCCCGTTTCCAGGAGGTAGCGGCCAAGGGAAATGTCCCGCTCCGACCCGTTCACAGGCAGGCGGTCGGGCGCGTTGCGGGCAAACACCACGCGGCCCCTCGGGTCCAAGATCACAAGGCCGCTGTCGGGGTGTGCGCCATAGCCAAGGCGTAGGCACAGCTCCAGAAGGCGCGCCCGCTCGGCCGTGAAGCGGCCGACGAGGGCACTTTCGATCTCGCGCGCGGCAGCGGTCACAAGGGCAGTGTTGTGGGGGCGGAAGATCCCTGGCGGGCCCGACAGGTCCACCACCCCCATCACGCTGCCATCCATAGGATCGCGCACAGGCGCACCGGCACAGGTCCAGTTCTTGATGCCGGCACAAAAGTGCTCGGATGCGTGCACGAACACAGGCTCGCCCGTGAAGAGCGCCGTGCCGATGCCGTTTGTGCCCGCTGCCCCCTCGTTCCAGACCCCTCCCACCTCAAGATTGATGGTGCGCGCATCGTCCAAGGTCTGCGCATCGCCAATGGTGTCGAGGATGATGCCGTCGCGGTCGGTCAAGACCAGCATGGCGCGTGCGTCTTCCAACAGGCGGCCCAGTTGCAGGAAGGGGATTTGCGCGGCCTCCACAAGGTCCATGTTGGCGCCTCTGCGGCGTTCGACCTCGTCCTCCTCGTGGGTCATGGGAGCGTCGTTGGAGAGGGAGTTGACGCCCTTGCCGGCGCTGCGCTGCCAGGATTCGGCAATCAGCGTGCGCACGCCGCCTGGGCCGCTGCCGATGGTGCGGCCTGTCAGAAAGTCTTCCCACGCGCGCATGGTCTGGCGGTCGTTGCAGTCAACGTCCCGTGCCATGGGCGTGGGGGACTGCAGTCTCCGCACCGTCGTCACTGGTCGTGCGGCCTTTTTGGGCGTTGGATCCGTCACGGTGTCCTCCGCGGCGTTGTCCGGCACTGGCAGCGCGGCACAATGGTGTCAGGTCAGGCCCATCCTTTGCGAAATCAGTGTTTTCAGGTCTTCCTGCTGTGCCTTGCGGGGTGCCTCGAAGCCGTCAAGGTCAGCAAGTTCGTCAAGTGTCGGGTCGTCCGGCGTTGTCACGAAGCCGTTCGCTTGCGTGGCAAGGCGGAAGAGTGTGCGCCCGTTCTGCCGCCGCAACTCGCCCAAAAAGGCAAGCTGGCGGGAGGAATCAAGATCCACCAGAAGGACGCGGCCATTGGGGCTGATGCGCACATAAGGGCGCGGATTGTCCGACGGCGCGAGGCGCTGGCGCTCAGGCAAGACAATGTCGGGCTGGGGCTGTGTGGCGGCCTGTCGGCTCTTGGAGTAGGCGCCCTGTGTCAGATGGTCGGCCATGCGCGTGATGGTCGCGCGGTCCTTTTCAAAGATTTTGCGTGCGGCCATGTCCTCACGCCGCGGACCATCGGATTTCGAGATGATGGTGACCATGGGCTCCCCAAACTGCAACGCGGCGGGTCGCACAGTGTCGCCCGCTCATTCTCTCTTGGTCGACGGCGCCATCCAGCCGCCGATCGACAGCGTGCCAATCAGCTGCGGCTAATTGTCAACCCTAGCCCGACAGTGCCGCACTTGGTGGTATTTTTCTACTACGAACTTCAAATCGGCGTAGAATTGTTAAAAATTCTGCCGAGTGCACGCTGCCGCGACACAATCCACCGTCAAGGCACGATGACGCCCCTCCCTGCGAACTTGCGATTCTTGAAGTCGGCCAACGCTGTGTTGATGTCGTTTAGGCCATACTTTGCATAATGCATTTTTACTTTGCCGTCGGCGTTAAGCTCCATCAGTTCCACCAGTTCGGTGTAGTTGCCCACCAAGCTGCCGCCGATGTTGATCTCGTTGACCACGAGGTCGAGAGTGGGCACCTGCACCTCGCCGCCATAACCCACCACGAAGGTTTGGCCGCCACGGCGCGTCATGGGCCAGGCAATGTTCTCAACGCCAAGCTCGCCCACGAAGTCGATCACCACCTGCGCGCCGCCGCCGGTGGCCTCCTTCACCTGTTCGATGACATCGGGGCCGCCGTCGAAGACGTGATCGGCGCCAAGCTCCTTGGCAAGGTTGCGGGCGGCGGGCTCTCTGTCGATGGCAATGGTGCGGCAGCCGCACAAAGCCTGGAGGGACTGTAGGGCGATGTGGCCAAGACCGCCGACACCGATGATGGCGCAATAGCTGCCCGGCCGCAGCAACTTCGCCGCCCGTTTGGCCGCACGGTAGGCGGTGATACCGGCGTCGGCCATGGGCGCCACGTCGAGGGGTTGGATGCCCGCGCCAAGTTTGATGAGAGAGCGCTCGTTGGTGACGAAGTACTCCGCAAAGCCCCCATCAAGGCCAAGGCCGGGGAAGAGGCCGTGCTCGCAATACATGTCCTCCCCATAGCGGCAGGCAAGACAAATGCCGCAGGTGCGCAAGGGATGGCAGATCACCGCATCGCCAGGCTTCACGGAGCGTACGGCGCTGCCGACGTCCTCCACCCAGCCGGCATTCTCGTGGCCCATGATGTAGGGAAGGAGCGCGCCGTCCGCGTCCAT
>JBCDCF010000474.1:0-3694 GCA_039182345.1 Pseudomonadota bacterium | reverse complement strand
GGGATTTCAGGCTGGAGCGCAGCATCTTGCCGCGCTGGCCGAAGGCTGCGGCGGTGACGGAGGAGAGCGATTTCACGTCCGCCTTCAGGGGATCGGCCTTAGGGTCGAGCCGCACCACGCTGGACCACACCTTCGGCGGCGGCGTGAAGGCTGCTGGCGGCACATCGAACAGGCTGCCCGCATGGGTGCGCCAGCCTGTGAGGACGCCAAGGCGCCCATAGTCGGCGGTTTTGGGCGGTGCGGTAAGGCGGTGGGCCACCTCGCGCTGCACCATCACAGTGGCTGACGACCACCAGGGCGGCCATTGGGTGGTGCCGAGCCACCCGACAATCAAAGGCGTTGCCACGTTGTAGGGAAGGTTGGCGCAGATCACGGCGCCCTCCGGGGCAAGGGCACGCCAGTCCACCCGCAGTGCGTCCTCGCACACAAGGGTGAGCCGGCCATCTGCTGCCGCCACAAGGTCTGCCAACGCCTCGACGGCGCGGGGGTCGCGCTCCACCGCCACCACCTTGGCTCCCGCGGCAAGGAGGGACCGGGTGAGGCCGCCTGGGCCAGGCCCCACCTCCACAACGGTTTGCCCTGCCAAAGGCGCGTCAGGCGCAGAGCCGCTCGGCCGTGCCGCCCTTGCGATTTTGTCGGTCAGATTGAGATCCAGAAGGAAGTGTTGGCCGAGGCCTTTGCGGGGCGTCAGGCCATGGCCGTCGATGACGTCCCGCAATTTTGGCAGTGCGGCAAGGCGCGCGCGAAGATCGGCAAGGTCCGTGTCGTCCACCAGATCTCCGCCTCGCGCCTTGGCCGGAGCGCCTTAGCGCCGCTCGATCACCGCGTCGCGGCGCAAGGTTCTAAGGTACTGCTTGGTGTAGGCCTCGCCCTTGGCACTGGTCATTTCAGGCTCCAAAGCCTTCATGGCGGCGTTGGAGGAGCGGACCGTCTTCTTGTCGCACACGGCAAACATCACCAGGCCGCGGGGCGCCTGGATGGGCGCTGACAAGCGGCCCACATTGGTCTCCTCCAAAGCCTTGCGCACATCAGGGGTGAGGTCGGTCTCCATGCGCGTGCCGAAGGGCTTCACCACAACGTTTCGCGTCTTGCGGGCCATGGCAACGCCCTGGCTGCAGGAGGTGAAGCGCGAGCGCAGGTCGTTGGCGCGGGCGCGGGCCTGGCGCAGGCGGCTGTCTGAGGGGTTGTCTGGCAGCGCGATGGTCACCTGCTCAAGCTGGTAGACCGCAGCGTCGATCTGCTTTTCAAGGTCCTCGTTCTTCAACAGCGCGGCCACAAGGTCCTGCTCTGTCACCTGGAGGGAGGCCTGGAAGCGGGCGCGGACCAGCCTGTTGAAGGCAATCTGCGCGCGGATCCTGTCCTTCAGCGTTCTGATGTCGACGCCTTGGGAGCGCAGCGCCCCGGCAAGCTGCTTGGTGGAGGACATGCGCACGCGCTTGGCGATGTCGCCGACAGCCCGGTCCACCTCGGCGTCGGAGATTTTCAGCTTGGCTTTTCGCGCCGCGTCCAGCTGGAGCTTTTCGTCAATGAGTTCCTGGAGCGCCTGTTCGCGGCGGTTGCCCTTGGAGCCTGTCAGCCTAAGGAGCCGTTCGCGCTGGGCAACGTCATAGTTGGTGATGGGCTTGCCATCCACCACAGCCACGATGGTGGTGGAGGCCGTTGCCGGAAGGATCGGCGAGACGGCCAGGAGGGCGAGGAGCAGGATGCAAATACGCGCCATGGTGCGGCCTCGAACTGATGAACACAGCCTCCGACATGCCGCAAAATGCGTTCAATTATCAAGAGAGGTGGAGACGCTTCCATCGCCAATGGTGCGCAGACCAATGCGGAAGAACACCGTGCGGTCCACTGGTTCATCAGGCTGGCCGCCACGATCTTCCGAAAAGGCCAAGGACACAGAGAGCGCATCATCGTCGTAGGCAATGCCGATGCCGTCGCGGGTAAAGGCTTTGTCTTGAAGGTCATAGCGCAACTGGCCGAAGACGCGCAGCCTGTCCAGCACCCGCACGGAGGTGGAGCCGTGGATCTCCTCGCGGTCGTCCACCAGGCCAAGGTCGGGCTGGGCGGCAAGAAAAGCGTAGACAACTCGTGTGGAGATGGGCCCTGTGCGCGCCGCCGCCTGAACTTCGGCCCTCTCAATGTCCAGCGTCTCGTCGTCCACACGGGCCTGGGCGCTGAAGTTAAAGCCGCTGTTGGTGCTGAAATAGACCCCGCCCACAAAGTCCGACTTGTCCGAGGAGAGGCCCGAGTTGCCCGTGGAATCCAAGATGTCGGGGATGCGGTACGAGTTGCGGCCCGCCAAGTGGTAGGACTGGCCGACGGTCGCCGACAAGAACCCGCCGGAATAGCTTTGCAGGGTGTAGCGCACGCCCACATTGGCGCGCACACCCCCCGCAACACGGTCATAGCCTGAGAACTTTGTGGGGCCGAACAGGTTGGTGTCGTCGAACACGACGCTCTGCGCGTCCTCGTTGGGAAGATCACCGATGCCGATCTCGTTGGGACGGGCGATGATTTCGGCCACGGGCTCGACGGTCTGCGTGCCCCATTTGGCGGCCACCAGCCAGGGCCAGCTATAGTTGATGCCCACATAAGGCATCGCCCTGCCGCGGATGACGTTGTCGTCCAGCACCGTCACGTTGGGGTCGCGGTTGTCGATGGAGAACACATCGCCGCGCACGCCCGCAAACGGGGTGAACACCTGGCCGACGGGCCCGTAAATGCGCCTGCGCCAGGACACCTCGGCACTGGCACGGCTGAACGTGCCTTCAACGCCGCGGAAGCGGGCCGTGTTGACGCCATTGACGAGGGCGCCGAACGCATCGGTCTCCTGACGGCTGAGGGAGATGAAGTTGAAGCGGTAGGCAAGCTCACCCCCCAGAACGGCCCTGTCCCACACGCCGTCATAATCGAACGCGGGGTGTACGTAGGCCTGCTTGCCCTGAAGCTGCTTGCCGACGCCTGTAAACGGGGCAGGGGGGTTCAAGACCTCCTTGGAATCAAAGTCATCCTGAAGGATGCGGAAGGCCCAGAGCCTGAGATCGAAGTAATTCCTCTTGCCAAGGCCGGTGAGGTACAAAGTTGTGGGTTCTGTGAGGTCGTCGGCGGTGGTTTGTTTGTAGTCGTCCAAGAATCGGCGATCGGTGGTAACGGTGGTTTCCCACCCATAACGCCAACGGGGATTGTAGTAGAACTCACCGCGTGAGCGCAGCGACCCGCGGAAGCGCCTGTTGCCGGAGCTGTCGTCGAACACCCCTGGCGAGGCCTGCCAGATGCCCGCGGCACGAATGTCGAAGAGGCCCGTGGCGGTGCGCTGGCGATACTCGATGTCGCCCAGAACGCCCTGGCGGCTGAGGGGGGTCAGCGCCATGGTCACATCGCGGGTCGGGCTGAGCACGTGGTAGTAAGGCACGCGCACCCCGAAGCCGATGAGGCTTGAGTAGACGGCCGTCGGCAGCAAAAAGCCCGATTTGCGCCGCACCGATGGGTCGGGAATGGAAAAGTCAGGCAGGCGGGCAAGGGTGGTGCCGAAAAACTCCACCTCTGGCCGTTTGAAGTGGAGCGTCTTCTCCTCCTCGTCATAGACCACCGTGCGGGACTTGATGGCCCAGGAGGGGGGCTTGTCCGGCCGACGGCGACAGGAATAGCAGGCCGTATAGCCAGCATCCTGGAAGATGGTGACGGAGCCTGATTT
>JBCDCF010000473.1:0-3694 GCA_039182345.1 Pseudomonadota bacterium | reverse complement strand
CCTTCCTGCGGCTTTTCCTTCGCCGTATCGGGAATGATGATGCCGCCGGCCGTCTTTTCCTCGGACTCGATGCGGCGCACGACAACGCGGTCGTGCAGCGGACGGAAGTTCATAGCGTGTCCTCGTGTTTGAGAAACCTGTTGGCACTCACCTTAAAGGAGTGCCAACAATTTTCCGGGAGATAAAATCTGTCCCCCGGCGTGTCAACTGGGATTGATGGTGTCGTGAGGGGATTTTTTGCGTCGCGCCTGCACCTTGGACGGTGGGTCGCCGACGCGGTGGCACTAACGGGCGAAGGGGCCCGGCGTGCGGCAGGGGGTGCCGTTGATCATCACTAACACCTGGGGCCACCCCCCTGATGGATTCAAGGGGGTGGCCCTAAAGTTTTTGACATGTTCGGCCCTGTGACGGGCTGCAACGGTCAGGTGAAGATGAAGTCGTCGGCGTTGAGATCGCTGATGGAAATGTCTTCAATCACCACTTTCTTGCCGCCGCCGAAGTTGATGAGAACATCATCGCCGCCACCCACCGTCTTCGCAGCGTCGATCAACGCATCGAAGTCGGCAAATCCGATGCCGCCCTCAACGCCAATCCTGTCACCACGGCCGAAATCGTCGATGGTGTCGCGGCCTTTGCCGATGATGAAGGTGTCAGCGCCCGCTCCGCCTGAAAGGTCGTCGCGCCCTGCCCCGCCCTTCAGCGTGTCGTTGCCGCCGCCCCCGTCCATATCGTCACGGCCGCCGCCGCCTTTGAGGATGTCGTTGCCGCCGTCTCCATCAATGTCGTCGCTGCCACCGCCGCCGATCAGCTTGTCATTGCCTTTGCCGCCGTCGATGTCGTCCCGCCCGCCGCGGCCGTCGATGGTGTCGTTGCCGGCGCCGCCGTCCAACTCATCGGCCTTGTTGGTGCCGCGGATGGTTTCATCGGCCCCTGACCCGTTGCCTGGCGGAGGTGGGGGCGGCGGCGGCGATGCCGCGAAGGAGAACTGCTCCGCCCGCAGCGCGTTCAGCTGCACATCCTCAAGGAGGAGGCTGTTGCCGCCGCCAAAGTTGATGAGCGTGTCGTCACCGCCATCCACCGACCGCGCGGCCGACAAGAGCGCGTCGAAACTGTCGATCCCGAGATCGGCGGACAGCTCCACCCTGTCACCACCGCGCAGATCCTCGATGGTGTCGGCGCCTGAGCCGAAAATGAAGACATCGTCGCCTTGGCCGCCTGTCAGCTCGTCATTGCCGGCACCGCCATCGAGGATGTCGTTGCCCGCCTGGCCGTAGAGCTCATCATTGCCAGCAAGGCCCAGAAGCGTGTCGTCGCCGGCGCGCCCGATGATCTCATCGCGCCCTGACGTGCCGGTCAGACGGTCCGCGCCGTTGGTGCCATAGATGTCGTTCATTGCCAGAGGCCTCGCTGTTCAGACACGGCGATGGGGCCGGATTGCCCTCGCGTTCTTGGATGGCAAATGTCGCCCAACCCAATCCAGCCAACGCAGGAGGAATTGAATCTTCAATCGGAAATTCCGATCATCTTTGCCCATCGCATGTGCCTTGTCTCACTCTGGAGTCACTGCCCCATGGACGGCCCTATCAGTTTGAAGCAACTGCGTTATCTCGTGGCACTCGCCGACGTCGGCCACTTTCGCAAGGCCGCCGAGAGCGCCGGCATCACCCAGCCGTCGCTCAGCGCCCAAATCGCCAACCTTGAGGAGGCTCTGCGGCTGAAACTGGTGGAACGCGGGCGCGGCCCCACCACCTTCACCGTGGCCGGCCGGGAGATTGTTGCGCGCGCTCGGCGCATCCTCGATGAGGTGCGCGGGCTGGAGGATCAGGCGCTCGCCCTTCGCTCAGGGAGCGGCGGCACCTTGCGGCTCGGCACCTCCTTTGCCATCGGCCCCTACCTAATGCCCCACGTGGTGGGACGTCTGCACAAGAACTTTCCGGGCATGGGCCTTTACGTACGCGAGGGAGTGCCCAGCGACCTTGAGCAGGAGCTGCAGGACGGGCGGCACGATGTGATCCTCGCCCAGCTTCCCATCCGCAGCCCCGATCTTGTGGCCCAGCCCATGTTCAGCGAGGCGCTGTCTGTGGTGATGGCGGCCGACCACCCTTTTGCGCGCCGCCAGAACCTCAGCGATGGGGACCTTGCGGGCGTGCCCATCCTCACCCTTGGCGGCGCCTATGCCCTCAATGCACAGGTGAGTGCGCTGTGCATTGAGGCCGGAGCCACCTTGCTGCAGCACTATGAGGGCACAAGCCTTGATGGCCTGCGCCAAATGGCGGGGATGGGGATGGGGCTTGCCTTCCTGCCGGCCCTTTACATCCTCTCAGAGATCGAGGGGCGCGACGAGGCAATCACCGTGGTCCCCTTCCGCGGCGGCAGTTTCCGCCGCTCCGTGGCGCTCGCCTGGCGACGGTCCTCAGGCCGCCTCAGCCTCATTCAATCCCTTGCCGAAGAGGTGCGGGCCTGCATCCAGCAGCTCAACGACCCACGCCTCAGCCTTGTATAGCGTCCCCGGTCAAAAGCCGATCTGACGGGGAAGCACAATCAACGTTGGCATCTCGGGCAATGTGTTGAGGGAAACGGTCATGGTGGGGTCGCTGCGCATCTCCACCGCAAAGCCGTCATCGCGCGTCTTGGCAATGAAGTCTGACAAGGTGAAATCGCTCCACCAATGCATGGGGATGACGATGGAGGACCTGAGGCGCGAGACCACCTGCATCATGGCCGGCTGATCCATGGTGTAGGTGCCGTCGATGGGCACGAACACCACATCGAGCCGCCCGATCTCAGCGTACTGCTGGTCGCTGGGCAGCTGGTGCAGGTGGCCGAGGTGGCCGATGCAAAGCCCTGCAATCTCGAAGATGAAGATGGAGTTGCCGCTCTCCTCCACAGTGCCCCAGCGGCGAATGTCAGTGGGGACGTTGCGCACGATCACCTCGCCCACCTCAAGGTGGTGATCGGCTTGGCCGCCGGTCTCCCAGCCGCGCAAGACGTGGGCAATGCCAGGGTCCGGCGTGTTGGTGTAATGGCTTGAGTGGGCATGGTTCATGGTCACCACCGTCGGGGTGCCGCCGACCCCTGCGTGCCCTGTATAGTCGGTCGCGATGGAGGTGCCGTCGGGGGCGGTGATGCGGAAGGTGGCGTGGCCCACATAGGAGATCGTCACATCATAGGCGCCGCCAGTGGCCGAGGCCGTGGTGGACACAGGCACCACCATGGACCCCGGCAGCCTTTGGGAAATGGCTTGGCAGTTGGAAAAGCCCTGCGCCCACGCTGGCGAGACCGCCAGAAGGGATGCTGCGGCCATCATGGCCCCAGCCACCCAACGCCAAAGGGCTGTGCGCGCTCGCCGCACCTGCCCCAAAGAAGTTCCTCCAGCCCATCCGTCCATGTCACCCTCCGTGGCATGCGGTGTTACGTTGCCGTCAGTCTACGCCATGTGATGGCCGCCGCTCCTCAACAATATGCAAGGTCCCTGCCCGTGCGGGACTGACGCGCCCGCGCCGAACGCCGATCGACCAGCGCCATGGGGCTGGCCGTACCAGCGCTGGGCGGAAATTCAGCCGCATTTCCAATGGGTTTGGGTCAGACGGTAAACGGGCCAAAGCCCCCGCAGGCGAAAGCCGGCCTTATTGCCGCACCATCAGGCGGAGTGGCGGCGGGAATCGATGCGCTGGGTGGAGGCCGTCAGCGCCTT
>JBCDCF010000472.1:0-3698 GCA_039182345.1 Pseudomonadota bacterium | reverse complement strand
GTCCGTGCCTGCCACCTTCAACTCGCCACCTTCGATGACGATGTCGTTCTCGTCGGCCTCAAGCAGGTGCCCTGCCAGCTTCTTGGCCTTGGCCTCCACCTTGTCGAGGGCCTTGGCGATGGCGCCCATCCCCACAGGGCCAGAGCGCGAGCCGTAGGTGCCCATGCCGAACTGCACCTTGTCGGTGTCGCCGTGGACGATGGCCACATTATCGATGGGAAGGCCGAAGCGGTCGGCAATCACCTGTGCGAACGTGGTCTCGTGGCCCTGACCGTGGCTGTGAGAGCCCGTCAGTAGCTCGATGGTGCCGACGGGGTTGACCCGCACCTCGGCCGATTCCCACTGGCCGACGCCGCCGCCAAGCTGGCCGACGGCCTTCGACGGGGCTAGCCCGCACGCTTCGATGTAGCAGGAAAAGCCGATGCCGCGCAGCTTGCCGCGCCGTTCAGCGTCGGCCCTGCGGGCAGGGAACTCATCGTATTTGATGTGCGCCAGGCCTTTCTCGACAAGCGCGTCGAAGTCCGTCGGGTCGTAGGCCATCAGGACGGGGGTCTGGTGCGGGAACTCGCGAATGAAGTTTTTCTTGCGCAGTTCGATCGGGTCGAGGCCGAGCTTGCGCGCCGTCGCCTCCACAAGGCGTTCCACCACGAAGGTGGCTTCGGGCCGCCCTGCACCGCGATAGGCGTCCACCGGCACGGTGTGGGAGTAAACCAGCTTCACGTTGCAGTAGATGTTCGGCGTCATGTACTGGCCGGCCAGCAGGCACGCGTAAAGATACGTGGGCGTTGCTGAGGAGAAGAGGCTCATATACGCGCCGATGTTGGCGGTGGTGTCCACCTTCAGGCCCGTGAACTTATAGTCGGCGTCAAGCGCCAGGCGCGCCTTCGTCACATGGTCGCGGCCGTGGGCGTCGGTCATGAAGCTTTCGGACCGGTCGGCGACCCACTTGATGGGCCGTCCCACGTGTTTCGACGCCCAAAGGCAGGCGATCTCTTCGGGATAGATGTAGATCTTTGAGCCGAAGCCGCCGCCCACATCAGGGGCGATCACCCGCAATTTGTGCTCAGGCGCAATGTTGTAAAAGGCCGACAGCACAAGCCGCGCCACGTGGGGGTTCTGGCTGGTGGAGTGCAGTGTGAAGTGGTCGTCCGCCTTGTCGTAGTGGGCAATGGCGGCGCGCGGTTCGATGGCGTTGGGGACCAGACGGTTCTGCATCAGGTCCAGTTCAACAACGTGGGCGGCGTTGGCGAACGCCTCCTCCGTCGCGGCCTCATCGCCGAGCTGCCAATCGCAGATGAGGTTGCCTGGCGCTTCTTCGTGCACCTGGACGGCGCCGTCATCCATGGCGTTGGCGAAGTCGGTCAGCGCCGGCAGCTCCTGGTAGTCGATGGCGACCTTTTCGGCCGCATCCACGGCCTGGGCGCGGGTTTCGGCCACCACAAGGGCGACGGGCTGGCCCACATGGCGCACCACGTCGGGGTCCATCACCTTCCAAGGGGCAGCCTTCATGGCGCTGCCGTCCTTGGAATAGATCATCCAGCCGCAGATGATGTTGCCGACGCCGCCGTCGATCAGCTGCTGGCCTGTCACCACGCCGAGGACGCCGGGCATTGCCTCAGCTTCTGAGGTGTCCAGCGAGGCGATCTTGGCGTGGGCGTGGGGCGAGCGCACGAAGACTGCGTGCGTCATGTCCCGTTCGGTAATGTCGTCGGTGTAGCGGCCTGCACCGGTGATGAAGCGCTGGTCCTCTTTTCTGAGGACGCGCGCGCCGATCCCTTCAAGTCCCATCAGCGTTCCCCCGGGTTCTTATTCTGCGGCCATGGCCGGCGAGCTGCGCATCTCATCGGCGGCAGCTTGGATCGATTTCACGATGTTGTGGTAGCCCGTGCAGCGGCAGATGTTGCCTTCCAGCTCTTTGCGGATGGTGTCCTCGTCGAGCCCTTCGGGATGGCGCTTCACGATGTCGACGCCCATCATGATCATGCCTGGCGTGCAGAAGCCGCACTGAAGGCCGTGATTGTTGCGGAAGGCCTCCTGCATCGGGTGCAGCGTGTCGCCGTCGGCAAGGCCTTCGATGGTGGTGATCTCACTGCCGTCCACCTGGGCGGCGAGGAGCCCGCAGGCTTTCACGGCCTGACCGTCCACATGGACCACGCACGCGCCGCACTGGGAGGTGTCGCACCCCACATGGGTTCCGGTGAGGCCCAGATGGTCACGCAACAGGTGCACCAGCAGCGTCCGATCCTCTACGTCGCGGGTCACCTGACGACCGTTAACGGTCAGCGAAACCTCACTCATTGCGTCTTCCCTTCGTGTCTGGACCTGGTCGAATTCCAGTTATTGTAACGCTATCAGAACAATGATCACGGCGGCAAACGCCAAGATGCCCCATAACCATGCCCCGCCGAAGGCGCCTTTGGCCGACTGGCTGGCCAGCGCATCGGCCGCCGTGTCCTCTGCATGGGGCGGATCGATGGCTGGCGACGCCGTTGCCATCTCCACCTCTGCGACGGCGGTCTCTTCCGGCGTCTCGTCCTGGCTGGGCGCGGGGGCGGCGGCTGCCTCCGTGGGCTGCGGTGTGACGGAGGCCGTGCCGACGCGCTCTGAGAACTCGGAGAAAAAGTCCGAGGCGTATTTTTTGGCCGTTGAGTCCACAAGCCGCGAGCCGAGCTGGGCGAGCTTGCCGCCGATCTTTGCGTTGGCGGTGTAGTTGAGGATGGTCTCGTTGCCGTCCTCCGTCAGCACCACATCGGCCGAGCCTTTGGCAAAGCCTGCAACCCCGCCCTTGCCCTCGCCCTGGAGCGTGTAGCGTTCAGGGGCGACGGGGTCGACGATTTCTACTGCCGCGTCGAAGGTGGCCTTCACGGGGCCGACCTTGGCTTGAATGCGGCCCGTCATGTGCCTGTCGTCCACCATCTCCAGCGATTGGCAGCCTTTGATGCATTCCTTTAGAAGCTCCACATCGTGCAAGGCGTCCCAGACCACCTTGCGCGGAGCAGGGATTTTGTGTTCGCCGGTGAGTTCCATGGGACTAGCTCCGATCAGCGCGGCAGGGCCGCTCCAGTGTGGTGCCGCGGCTTGTGCGTGCCGCAGGTTCGCTGTGTTGCGTCAATATGTGCCGCGTTCGGGCAGGATCGACAACCGCGGCTCTGTACGCTTGGGGACGGCGTGAGCGCCTCCCCCCTCCTTGCCGATGGGCTCGAGGTGACGGTGGCTGAACCCTTCGAGGGCTATCGCCTTGTGGATTCAGGTGATGGCCGCAAGCTGGAACAGTTCGGCGCCATGCGCCTCGTGCGTCCCGAACCCCAGGCCATGTGGGCGCCTGCGGACCCGGCCGCATGGGAGATCGCGGACGCCAGGTTCGAGGGCAGCGACGAAGAGGATGGCCGCGGCCGCTGGAGCGGCAGGCTGGCCGACTGGGTGGTTCCGTGCGGGCCCGCCCGCCTCATCTGCCGCATCGCCAGCAACCACCATGTGGGTGTCTTTCCAGAGCAGCACCCCCACTGGGTGAGCGCGGTGGCGGCCATCGAAGGCATCGAGGCCCCCGCGGTCTTGAATCTCTTCGGCTACACGGGCGCTGCCTCCCTCGTCCTCGCAGCGGCCGGCGCCCACGTGACTCATGTGGATGCCTCCAAGAAGGCCATCGCATGGGGCAAGGAGAACCAGGTGGCGTCCGGGCTCGAAGACGCGCCGATCCG
>JBCDCF010000471.1:0-3700 GCA_039182345.1 Pseudomonadota bacterium | reverse complement strand
GGGTGCCGCCCATCGCGCGCACGCTGTTGTTGGCGGCCTGACGGACAACGGACGCAGTAGACGCTAGCTGGAGATACCGGCAACGCCCTCTGCCACCTGCGCCACCTTCATGATGTCGAAGGTGGTGCCCGCGCCAATGTCGGTGCCAAGGCGCACGGTGACGCCGGCCTTCCGAAGGGCCGCCACATCGCACCGGCCGGAGCCGAGGAAGCGGTTGGCCGTCGGGCAGTGGGCGACAACGGCGCCGGCTTCGGCAAGCGCGCCCATCTCCCGCGCCGACAGGTGGATGGCGTGGGCGAAGATTGCCCCTTCACCAAGGCAGCCGAACTGGGCGTAAACGTCCACGTAGTCGCGCGCGCCGGGGAAAAGGCGACGGACCCAGGCCACCTCCTCCTCGCTCTCGCTGAGGTGGCTTTGAAGGATGCAGGACGGGTGTTCGCGCCACAACGTCCCAGCCGCCTCCAGCAGGGCGGGGGTGGAGGTGGGGGCAAATCGCGGCGTGATGGCGTAGCTGAGGCGCCCTTCGTCGGCGCCATGCCAGCGTTCAATCAACGCTTTGGTCTGGTCGTAGGCTTCCTGCGCTGGGGTGAGAAGGGGCGAGGGGGCGTTACGGTCCATCATCACAAGGCCGGCGGTGACCTTTAAAGACCGTGCAAGGGCCTCCTCGAACAAGGCATCCACGGAGGCAGGGTGAGAGGTGCAAAACACCATCACCTCAGTGGTGCCCACGGCCTCGCAACGGTCGAAGAACTCTGCCGCAACCGTTGCCCCATAGTGGGGGTCGGCAAAGCGCATTTCTTCGGGGAACGTCACGGTTTCCAGCCAATCGAGCAGGCCGCCGGCATAGGTGCCCACAATGCGGGTCTGCGGGAAGTGGGTGTGTGCATCGCACAAGAACGGCACCATCACCGTGTCCGTCGGAACCACCACAGCTTCAGGAAAGGCGGCGATGATTTCCGGCGCGCGCCCTGCCGACAGGACCACACCATCGCGGGTTGCCACTGCCCCGTCGGCGATGACGCGAAAAGGATTGTCGTCGGTGATGGTCCCGTCGAACGGTCGCAAAGGGCCGCGGCGGATGAGGGTTGTCATCGCGGCAGTGTGAGGAGTTGGGCGGCCGTTGCAGCGGCAATCACCGCAGGCTCTTTGCCGTGGACGGCGGCAAGGCCGATGGGGCAGACGAGACCGTCTGGGTCGATGCCACGCTCCCTCAGCCGCCGCTCGAAGATGGTCCGCTTGGTGCCCGAGCCGATGAGGCCCAGGAACGCGAAGGGGCGCTGCAAGACCGCTGCCACAATCTCAAGGTCGAGGGCGTGGGAGTGGGTCATCACCACATGGGCGGCGTCGTCAGGGGCCGCGGTCGCCGCCTCTTCGGGGATGGCAAGGCGCCGGCAGGGGGTGCGCCCAACCGTCGGCCAGGTGACCTCGGCCCGCGCATCCACCCAGGTGATGGCAAAGGGAAGGGGCTCCAGCGCTGCCACAAGAGCAGCCCCCACATGGCCCGCCCCATAGACAACGACGGGACGCCCCCGCCGCTCCACCGCCACAGGACCCCCGTCCCACAACGAAAGGGCGCCTGTGCGAAGGGCCTCACGCACTGCCTCCGCGTCCACCCGTGCGATCGCCACCTTCATGTGGCCGCCGCAGCACTGGCCAAGCTGTGGGCCGAGGGGGAGCTTGGCCGTTGTGTGATCCTTGGCCTCGGCAAGGAGTGTGCGCGCCAGTTCGATGCTGCGCAGCTCAGCCTCGCCGCCGCCGATGGTGCCGATGGTCTCCTGCGCGGTCACGATCATCCAAGCGCCCGTTTCGCGCGGGGTGGACCCGTGGGCCTCTTCCAGAAGAACGACGGCGGTGGGTTCGGCATGGGCAAGCTGCCACAAGGCGGCATGGCCTGCGGGAGCTGGAACATGGCGGGAGTGGCGTGAGTTGAATTCGGCGAGCAGCGCAGCCTCCAAAACCGTAGGGCACAGGGCAAGGTCCACCGCGCGGCCGGCCAAGCGGCGCGTACCTGACCATCATGACCGCCTGTGGGGCCGGTGCAACTGTGCGGCGGACCAACGCGGCGATCAAGTGAGCGGCGGCATCTCCCGCCATGGCGTGCCTCAGGTAAGCGCCAGGAGCACCCGTTCAGGCGTTGCCGGCGTGTCGAGGCGGGGCGGTCCGCCGGTGACGGCAGCAATGGCCGCACCGATGGCCTGGTGGGCCGAGATCGCAAGCATCAATGGCGGCTCGCCCACAGCCTTTGAGCGGCGCACGGCAGGCTCCTTGTTGCGCCCCTTGTCCCAGATCGTGATGGTCATGCGGGGCGGGCGGTCGGAGGCAGCGGGGACCTTGTAGGTGGACGGGGCGTGCGTCTTCAAAAGCCCGTCCTTGGTCCACCACAACTCTTCGGTGATCAGCCAGCCCGCGCCCTGAATGTAGCCCCCCTCGATCTGCCCCATATCCACCGCAGGATTGAGCGAGTGCCCACAGTCGTGAAGGATGTCGACGGCCAGGAGCCTGGTCTCTCCCGTCAGCGTGTCGATGGCGGCTTCCGTGACCGCGGCGCCATAGGCGAAGTAGTAGAAGGGGCGGCCCGAGGCGCTGTCGCGGTCCCAGTGGATCTTTGGGGTGGCGTAAAAGCCTGTGGCGGAGAGGCCGATGCGGGCGAGATAGGCGTCCTTGACGAGGGTGTCGAAGTCAAATCTGTGGCCGCTCACCCAGACGCCGCCGTCCTCGAAGCGGCCGGTGGCACCCGGCATTCCTGCCGTCTTGGCCGCAAAGGCTGACAGGCGCTCCTTGATGGCCTCGCACGCGTTGAGGACGGCCATCGCATTCATGTCCGCGCCGGATGAGGCGGCGGTGGCGGAGGTGTTGGGCACCTTGTCGGTCCGCGTTGCGGTGATCTTCACCCACTCCATGGGAAGGCCGAAGGCGTCGGCGGCCACCTGCGCCACCTTGATGTAGACGCCCTGACCCATCTCGATGCCGCCGTGATTGATCATCACAGAGCCGTCTTTGTAGACGTGGACGAGACCGCCTGCCTGGTTGAGGAAGGTGGTGGTGAAGGAAATGCCGAACTTGACGGGGGTCAGCGCCATCCCCCGTTTGATGACGGGCGAGGTGGCGTTGAAGGCGGCAATCGCCTCCCGCCGGCGCGCGTAGTCGGCGCTTGCGGCAAGTTCGTCGACAATTTCGCCGATGACGCAGTCCTCCACCTCCATGTGGTAGTGGGTCATGCGTTGGCTGGCGGGCGCGGCGGGACGGTAGAAGTTGCGCTGGCGCACGGTGAGGGGGTCAAGGTCGAGGGCGGCGGCGATGTGCTCCATCACCCGCTCGATCCCCACCATCCCCTGGGGACCGCCGAAGCCGCGAAAGGCTGTGTTGGAGCATGTGTTGGTGCGCCAGCGGTGGGAGACAACCTCAAGCGCCGGCACAAAGTAGCAGTTGTCGGCGTGGAACATGGCGCGGTCGCAGATGGCGCGGGACAAATCCAGCGACCAGCCGCACCGGGCATGTTGGGTGAAGTGGACGCCGGTGAGCCGCCCCGTCTCGTCAAAGCCTGCGCGATACTCAATGAGAAAATCGTGCCGCTTGCCTGTGATGATGGTGTCATCGTCACGGTCGAGCCGCACCTTCACAGGCCGTCCCAACAGGCGGGCGGCAAGGGCGGCAACGGCTGCCACGAGGTTGCCTTGGGTCTCCTTGCCGCCGAAGCCGC
>JBCDCF010000470.1:0-3712 GCA_039182345.1 Pseudomonadota bacterium | reverse complement strand
GCCGTTGACGCCCAGGATTTCCGAGGCGCCGGCCAGCCCCGCAAAGCCTGCCGAGATGGCGAAGACGGCGACGGTGAGGAGGGCGACCGGCAGGCCCGCGTGGGCGGCAGCGTGGGGGTTGGCGCCGACGGTGCGAAGGCGCAGGCCAAAGGCGGTGCGCGTCATCACGAAATGGGTGAGGAGGACGGCGGCGAGCGCCCACAGGAGGCCGGACGAGATGGTGGTGTCGAAGAGGCGTGGCAGGCGGTCGGCGACGGGGAGGGTGCGCGTCTGGGGGACGGTGGTTTCAGGGTCGAGGAAGACGAGCTTGACGAGGGCATTGGCGAGGGAGACGCCCAGAAACGTCATCATCAAGGTGGTGATGATCTCGTTGACGCCCTGGTACGCCTTCAGGAGCGCCGGCAGAAGCGACCAGACCGCGCCAGCCGCCAAAGCGATGGCCGCGCAAATCAACAGGACGGCGGGGACGGGAAGCACCGTTGCGAGGGGCTGCGCCGCTGCCCCCACGAAAACCGCGCCGAGGAGAAACTGCCCGTCGATCCCCAAATTCCAGAGCCCTGCCCTGAAGGCGACGATGAGGCTTGCCGCAAGGCACAGGAGCGGCGCCATCCGCGTCAGCGTCGCCTGAAGGCCGAGCCATGAGGTGAGCCCGCGCCGCAAGACAAACGCATAGTAGTCGATGGGGTCGACGCCGAGGGCCGCGAGCACCGCCGCCGACAACAACAGCGCAACAATGATGGGAAGGATGGTGACGAGCGCGAGCCTTGTCAGACTGGCGCCAAGGCCGCGGCCTGCCGCAGCGCTCTGCCCGTCCACCGCACTCACGAGGCGCGCCGCCCCACCATGAGGTCGCCGACGGCCGCCCGCGCGCCAGGCCCATTGTCCACAGTGCCCACAATGCGTCCGCCCGACATCACCGCGATCCTGTCCGACAGCGCAACCAACTCATCAAGGTCGGTGGAGATGAGGATGGTGGCAACGCCTGCCTCCACAGCCTGGGCGATGCGTGCGCGGGTGGCCTCGATGTTGTGAACGTCGAGCCCGTAGGTGGGTTTTGAGTAGATCACCACCTTTGCCGAGCCCGTCAGCTCACGGGCGAGGATGACCTTTTGCATATTACCGCCCGACAGGCGGCCGACGGGGGTGGCGACGGTGGGGGTGCGCACATCGAACGCGCTCACCTTGTCTTCGGCGTGGTTGCGGATGGCGCTGCGGTCTTCAAGCCCGACGCCTGACCAGAAGGGCGGCGCGCCCACATCCTTGGTGAGGAAATTGTGGGCGACGGGAAAGCTTCCCACCGTGCCTTCATGGTGGCGGTCGTCGGTGAGGTATCTGAGGCCCTTCTTGCGCCGTGCCCCCACAGACAGCGTCTCGATCCGCCGGCCGTCGAGGGTGATGGCGCCGCCTGAAATCGCCCTTTGGCCGGCCAGCGCCTCGGCAAGCTGCTTCTGGCCGTTGCCGTCGATGCCAGCAATCCCCAGCACCTCGCCTGGCGAGACGCTGAGGGCAGCTTCGCGCACAGCGGCAGGTCCTTCGCCAGGCACGCTGAGGCCCTCCACGGTGAGAATGGGCGCAGCCCGCGGCGCACTCGCCCGCCGCTCAACGGCTTCGGGTCTGTCGCGGCCGAACATCAGGCCGACGATCTCGGCCATGGCGTCCTCTTCGCTCAAGGTTGCGAGCCGATCGGGGGCGATCTCCCCCACATTCTTGCCAAGGCGCAGAACGCTGATGCGGTCGCCAAAGGCCAGCGCCTCGCCAAGCTTGTGGGAAATGAAGACGATGGCGAGACCGCGCGCTGCAAGGCCTTTGATGAGGGCGCCAAGCTCCTCCGCCCCTTTGGGCGTCAGCATGGAGGTGGCCTCGTCGAGGATGAGAACGCGCCCGCCGCGCATCAGCGCGCGCACGATCTCCACCTGTTGCTGCTGGCCGAGGGAGAGTTCGCCGGTGATGGCATCAGGGTCCACCTCGATGCCGAAACTCTCGCGCATGTCCTCAAGCTTGCGGGCGATGGCCTTGCGGTCGGGCCGGGACCACCACGGGTCGCCCAGCACAAGGTTTTCGCCCACCGTCAATGTCGGCGCCAGCATGACTGCCTGGTGGACTGAGGCGATGCCAAGCTTCAATGCCTCGCGCGGGGAGGTGATGGTGACGGGCGCACCATCGACGGAAATCTCCCCCTCGTCGGGCTGCTGAAGGCCAGAGAGCATGGCAATCAGCGTCGACTTGCCGGCACCGTTCTCGCCAAGGAGCACGTGGACCTCGCCGCCATTGAGGGCAAGGTCCACGTGGTCGTTGGCCACAACGCCCGGAAAGCGCTTGGTCAGACCGCGGACGGACAGGATCGGGGTGTCGGTCATCGCAACGAAAAGTGGCGGCGGCCGGAGCCGCCGCCATCGGCCTTATTCGGCCACGTCGCTCATGCGTGCGCGCACCTCTTGGGCGTCGAACACGGGGGTGACGGTGATGTCGCCGGCAATCACCTGGTCGCGCAGGGCCATGATTTCAGTCCAGATGTCTTCGGGAACCTGGGGCGTTTTCAGGAGCTTGACGGAATCATCGGCAATGGAGATGGCATAGCTCTTGGTGCCGAAAGTGCCGTCGTTGAGGTCGGAGATCATCGCCGAGTAGACCGGCGTCATGTCCCACATCACCGAGGTCAGGAGGTGGCCTTTGTCCACCGACGACTTGTCGCCGATGACGTCGATGAAGAGTACTTTGCCGCCGCCTGGCGCCTCGGTGGTTTCAACGGCCTGGATCATGCCGAAGCTCGACCCGTTGCCCTGACCGAAGATGATGTCGGCGCCTGCTGCAATGACGCTCTCGGTCACGCGCTTACCGCCAGCGGCATCGGAGTAGGCGGCAGGGCCAATCACCGCATAGCGCACTTCAACGTCGCCGTTTTCCGCCTTCACCCCTTCGGCGAATGCGGCCGATTGGGAGTTCCAGGAGGGGGGCTCGCCTGAGACCACGATGCCGACGGTGCCGGACTGTGTCATCTTCGCGGCCATGCGGCCGGCAAGGTAGGCGCCCTCATGGCCCGACAGTGTGTAGTCGGCCACAAGGCCGGGCTTCAATTTGTCGGGGCTGTCGACAATGGCAACGGGAATGCCGGTTTCTTCGGCAATTTCGGGCGCTGCGGTGTTGTAGCCTGAGGCGTGGGCAATCATCAGGCCGACACCGTCGGCGGCAAGCTCACGCAAGGTGGGGCGGATGTCGCCATAGCCGAGGCCCTCGGCGGTGATCACCTCAACGCCTGCGGCCCCGCCAGCGGCCTTGGCCGAATCCACACCTTGCTGATTCCAGCCAAAGTCCGTCCCTTGTTCAGGCGTTAGGACGGCGATGGATTCCACCTGCGCCGACGCAGCCCCTGCGCCAAAGACGAAGGCTGCCGCCGCCACGGCAACGCCAAATCGTTTGAAGGTCATGTTGCTCCTCCTCTTGTCACCGGCTCGTTTGGTCCGGCATCAGGGAACACGGGTTTTCCGCATTCCGAAAGGGTTGTTGTTGTGCGCCTTGCCCTTGCGAGCCTCATCGCGTTCGCCTTTGTCGTTCCCGCCGCGGCCGACCCGGCGCCACTCACCATCGTGAACCGTTCGGGCGGGCCGCTGGAATGCCAGGCGGCCATCGCCCACTGGTTTTCCGCCGAGCTTGGCCACCTTGAAGACGGTGCTGCAATCACCGTGCCGTTGGAGAGGATGGACGATGGTGCGGC
>JBCDCF010000469.1:0-3720 GCA_039182345.1 Pseudomonadota bacterium | reverse complement strand
CTTGGCGCCAAGCTGAAGTCTGCGGTGGAGAGCTACACCAAGTCTTTCGTCGCCCACGAAGACAAGCAAGCCGCGTAAGCGACTGACCGGCGCTGCCTGTCAGCAGCGCCGTCCGCCCGAACCGACCCTCTTCTAGATCCGGATCCCATGCCCTCGCTCAAGGACCTGAAAGTCCGCATCGCCACGGTGAAGGCGACGCAGAAGATTACAAAGGCCATGCAATTGGTGGCCGCGGCAAAGCTGCGCCGTGCCCAGGAGGCTGCCGAAGCCTCCCGCCCTTACGCTGAGCGCATGGCTGCCGTCCTGGCAAACCTGTCCGTCAGCGCGGTGAACGACCCCAACGCACCCACGATCCTTGTGGGCACCGGCGAGGACAAGGTGCACCTCCTGGTGGTGTGCACGGCCGAGCGCGGGCTGTGCGGGGCGTTCAACTCCTCCATCGTGCGCAAGGCCGCATCCGACGCGCGCGACCTCATCGCCGCAGGCAAGACGGTGAAATTCCTGTGCGTGGGGCGCAAAGGCTACGACATTCTGCGCCGCGGCTATCGCGACCAGATTGTCGAGCTGATCGAGTTCAAGACCGTGCGCCGCATCGGTTTCGGCGAGGCGGACCATGTGGGCCAGAAGGTCACAGACATGTTCGAGGCGGGCGATTTCGACGTCGCCACCCTCTACTATGCCGAGTTCAAGTCGGTGATTTCGCAAAAGCCCACGGGCCTGCGCCTGATCCCCGCCGCCCCTGCCGACCTTGAAGAGGTGGCCGAGGCGACCGCCAGCGATGCGGTCTACGACTACGAGCCCGACGCCAACGAGATCTTGGAAAACCTCGTCCCGCGCAACATCTCCGTGCAGATCTTCCGTGCGCTCCTTGAGAACGCAGCGTCCGAACAAGGCGCTAGGATGACTGCCATGGACAATGCCACGCGCAACGCAGGCGACATGATCGACAAGCTGACCTTGCAATATAACCGCACCCGTCAGGCACAGATCACCAAGGAGCTGATCGAGATCATCTCCGGTGCCGAAGCGCTTTAGCGGCGCTCGGTGACCCTTGCTGCAGCCTCCCGCGGTGATTGTGCGGGGCGCTGCCCGTCGGCGGACAGCACCGCCGGCACACTGGATAGAGCCCCGCGCGGGGGCATGTTCCGCGCACCATCCTGATGGAGACCGTTAAGGACACCGCCCATGGCTGACACGACGACCGGAGAAGTGACACAGGTGATCGGCGCTGTCGTCGACGTGAAGTTCGACGACCATCTGCCGCCCATCATGAATTCCCTCCACACCGACAACAACGGCCAGAGGCTTGTGTTGGAAGTGGCCCAGCACCTTGGTGAAAACACCGTGCGGACCATTGCCATGGACGCAACGGAAGGCCTGGTGCGCGGCCAGCCGGTGAACGACACCGGCAGCCCCATCGAAATGCCTGTGGGCGATGGCACCCTCGGCCGCATCATGAACGTGATCGGCGAGCCCATCGACGAAGCCGGCCCCGTTGAGCACCAGGAAACCCGGCCCATCCACGCGCCGGCCCCGTCCTACGTGGAGCAGTCCACGGAATCGGAAATTCTGGTCACGGGCATCAAGGTGGTGGACCTTCTCGCCCCTTACGCCCGCGGTGGTAAGATTGGCCTGTTCGGCGGCGCCGGTGTGGGCAAGACCGTGCTCATCCAGGAACTCATCAACAACGTCGCCAAGGCGCACGGCGGTTACTCCGTGTTCGCTGGCGTGGGTGAGCGCACCCGCGAAGGCAACGACCTCTACCACGAGATGATCGATTCTGGCGTGAACAAGAAAGGCGGGGGCGACGGCTCCAAGTGCGCCCTTGTGTTCGGCCAGATGAACGAGCCTCCCGGTGCCCGTGCCCGTGTGGGCCTCTCCGGTCTCACGGTGGCGGAATACTTCCGCGACCAGGGCCAGGACGTGCTCTTCTTCGTGGACAACATCTTCCGCTTCACCCAGGCGGGGTCTGAGGTGTCGGCGCTTCTGGGCCGCATTCCTTCGGCGGTGGGCTATCAGCCGACGCTCGCCACCGACATGGGCGCCCTTCAGGAGCGCATCACCACCACGCAGAAGGGGTCCATCACCTCCGTGCAGGCCATTTACGTGCCTGCCGACGACCTGACCGACCCTGCCCCCGCCACATCGTTCGCCCACTTGGACGCAACGACGGTGCTCAACCGCGCCATTTCGGAAAAAGGCATCTACCCGGCCGTGGACCCGCTGGACTCCACAAGCCGCATGCTGAACGCCGCGACCCTGGGCGAAGAGCACTATAAGACCGCCCGTGACGTTCAGGAGGTGCTGCAGCGCTATAAGAGCCTGCAGGACATCATCGCGATTCTGGGCATGGATGAGCTGTCGGAAGAAGACAAACTGACCGTCGCCCGCGCCCGCAAGATCGAGCGCTTCCTGTCGCAGCCCTTCCACGTGGCCGAAGTCTTCACCGGCAAGCCCGGTGTCTTCGTGGACCTTGCCGACACGGTCAAAGGCTTCCGCGGTCTTGTGGACGGCGAGTATGACGACCTGCCTGAACAGGCGTTCTACATGGTCGGCACCATCGACGAGGCCATCGAAAAGGCCAAGGAACTGGCAGAAGCCGCCTGATCCCAAAGGGCGGACCAAGGCGGTCCGCCCGCACGACGCCGGACCCGGCCGGGGAGAAGCTCCCCATAGGCCGGGCCCACCACTGAACGAAGGAACACGGATCCATGGCAACCTTCCCGTTTGAACTGGTCTCACCGGAACGCCTCTTGGTCTCAGGCCAAGTGGAGGCGGTGACGCTGCCGGGGTCCGAAGGCGAGTTCCAGGTGATGGCCAACCACGCGCCGCTCTTGGCCATGCTCGGCCCTGGCATCATGGACGTGTCGGGGGGCGACGTTCCGGCCCAGAAAGTCTTCATCGACGGCGGCTTCGTGGACGTGAACGCCAACGGCTGCACGGTTCTTGCAGAGTCCGCTTATGCGGTGGACGACCTTCCGTCCGACCACATCGACGGTCTGATTGCCGATGCCGAAGCGCGCATCGCTGAAATGGAAGCAGACGGCACCCGCGATGATGCCATGCGTCGCCTTGCCACACTGAAGCTGCTCAAGACCGCCGTTTAGCCCACGTTAAGCCGGTCGGAATTTGGTCCCGCCGCAGGGCGCTTTCAGAATTGGTTCCATCGGGCTGCGGAAATAAGTCCGCAATATGCCCTGAAAACCGCGGAACATTGTCCCAAGGGCGTGTGTTTCACCGACGCACCCCACCAAGGAGGACAGTGCATGCTCCGTCAAACCATTGCCGCCACAGCCATCTGTCTGTTTGCCACCACGGCCTTCGCCCAAGACACGGTCGATAAGTCAGGCACCAACGCCAGCGCGACCATGGATGCCAACAGCCCGTCCGTGGACCGTTTGCGCACCGACACCGACGCCCGCTTTGCCGAGACCGACCAGCGTCTCACCCGTCTCGAGCAGCGCTTGGATGCCATGGATGGCGGCGTCGAGCGGTCCGGAACCGATGCAGGCTCCACCATTGACGCCAACACGCCCGACGGCGACAGGGTCGGCGCTGCCGCCAACTGACGCCCGCGCGCCTCCTCCTCTCGCCAGGAATTTGGCCGAAGGGGAGGCGCTTTGGGGGGTCTCCCCATCGACGCACGGGCAGCTTTTTGCGCCCCATATGTGTTCACGAAGCGGCCGGGGCCAGCGGCCCGCCCCCGGCGGCGGTTGTGGG
>JBCDCF010000468.1:0-3731 GCA_039182345.1 Pseudomonadota bacterium | reverse complement strand
CTCGATCACCTCCCACTTGGAGGAGTCCACCATGATGGGGACGCGCGCAATATCGGGCTCTGAGGCGACGAGCTTCAGGAAGAGGGCCATCGCCTCTTCGGAGTCCAAAAGCCCTTCGTCCATGTTGACGTCGATGATCTGCGCGCCGTTCTCCACCTGGTCGCGCGCCACCTCAAGGGCGGTGGCATAGTCACCCTCTTTGATCAGCTTGCGGAAGCGGGCCGACCCCGTGACGTTGGTGCGCTCGCCCACATTCACGAACGGAATTTCGGGCGTCAGCGTGAACGGCTCCAGCCCCGAAAGCTGCATGAAGGGGGTGGGCTCGGGCACCGTGCGGGGGGCGTGTCGGTCCACCGCCTCGCGAATGGCTTCAATGTGCTCAGGCGTCGTGCCGCAGCAGCCGCCAACGATGTTGAGAAGGCCAGCCTCGGCGAACCCTTCAAGCTGCTCGGCCATGTAGGCAGGGCTCTCGTCGTACTCGCCCATCTCGTTGGGAAGGCCTGCGTTGGGGTAGACGCAGGTGAGCGTGTCGGCAATGCGGGCAATTTCGTCCACGTGGGCGCGCATTTCCTCAGCACCCAGAGCGCAGTTGAGGCCAACGCTCAAAGGCTTGGCATGCTTGACGGAGACCCAGAACGCTGTCGGTGTCTGGCCGGAAAGTGTGCGGCCTGACCGGTCGGTGATGGTGCCTGATATCATCAAGGGCACGCGCTTCAGACCGGCCTGGAAAAGGCCCTCAATGGCGAAGATGGCGGCCTTGGCGTTGAGGGTGTCGAAAATGGTCTCGATCAGAAGGAAATCGGCGCCCCCTTCCACAAGACCCTTGGCCGCCTCGCCATAGGCATCGGCCATCTCATGGAAGGAGACGGCGCGGAATGCGGGATCGTTCACGTCCGGCGAGATGGACAGGGTGCGGTTGGTGGGGCCGATGGCGCCTGCCACATAGCGCGGCCTGTCCGGTTGAAGCTGCGTCACTTCATCGGCGGCCTCACGGGCAAGGCGTGCCCCTTCAACGTTGAGGGCGTGAACGCGCCCCTCCATCCCATAGTCGGCCTGGGCGATGGAGGTGGACGAGAATGTGTTGGTGGCGATGATGTCCGCGCCGGCCAGCAGATAGTCCTTGTGGATCCTTTTGATGGTCTCAGGCTGTGTGAGGATCAAAAGGTCGTTGTTGCCGGCCTGGGCGTGGTCGGTGTGGATGGCACAGCTGTGTCCCGACCCTTTGCCCAGATAGCCTGCCTCGTCGAACTTTTCGGCCTGGATCATGGTGCCCATGGCACCGTCCAGGATCAGGATGCGGCGCTGCGCCTCTTCAACGATCGGGTGGGACACAAGCGCCTCCGTCAAATCGAGTGGGGCAGCGGCCGTCAGGCCGCGGCGGCAACATGGGTGTCGGCGCGGTGCCCGATCATGTGGCACAGCGCGTAGACGATGTCGGCCCGGTTCATGGTGTAGAAGTGGAACTCCTCCACGCCGCGCCGCTTGAGGTCGAACACCTGTTCTGCGGCCACGGCGGCGGCGACGAGTTTTCGCGTTTCCACATCATCCTCAAGGCCTTCAAAGCGTTCGGCAATCCAGTCAGGAATGCTGGCGCCGCACATGCCTGCAAAGCGGCTCACCTGCGCGAAGGAGTGGATGGGGATCAGCCCTGGCACCAAAGGCAGGGTGATGCCGCGCTTGGCCACACGCTCGCGGTAGGCGTCGAACAGATCGTTGTCGAAAAAGAACTGGGTGATGGCCCTGTCGGCCCCCGCATCCTGCTTTCGGGCAAGATTGTCGAGGTCGGCGTCCCAGTCCGCACTGTCGGGATGGCGCTCGGGATAGGCGCCCACCGACACCTCGAAAGGGGCGATGGCCTTGATACCGCCCACAAGATCGATGGCGTTCTCGTAGCCGTCGGGATGGGGAGTGTAAGGGGTGCCTGGGCCTTCGGGCGCATCGCCGCGCAGGGCCACGATGTGGCGCACGCCAGCCTCCCAATAATCGCCGATCACCTCGTTCACCTCAGCCCGTGAGGCGGCAACACAGGTGAGGTGCGCGGCAGGCTTCAGCGCCGTCTCATCCACAATGCGCTTGACGGTCCTGTGGGTGCGCTCGCGCGTGGACCCGCCTGCCCCATAGGTGACCGAGACGAACCCCGGCCGCAACGGCGCCAGCTTGGTGATGGACGACCACAAGGTCTTCTCCATCGCCTCGCTCTTGGGCGGAAAGAACTCGAAGGAGACTTCGGGCGCCTCGTGGGCGCCGGCGTTGGCGGCAGCTTCACTCATGCGAGGGCTCCATCCTTCGTTCTGATGTCGTCGGAGACGAAGCGGGCGTCTTCGGCGAGCCACAGGGTCACGGTCAGCTCCTTGTCCGTCCCCTTCAGTTCGCGCACGTCGACGGTGTCGAGGTTGGCCGTGCGCAGCCAATCGGCCATCTCAGCCTTGCCGATGCCAAGGCGGCGGTGCTGGGCATCCACCCGCAGCGCCTCAAGGTCGTGGGGGGCAAAGTCCACCACCAGCATGCGTCCCTTGGGGCGCAGGAGGCGCGCTGCCTCGCCGATGGCCCGTTGAGGGTCGTCCAGGTAGTGGAGCACCTGGTGGATCAGCACCACATCGAAACTGTCGCGCGGCATGGACAATGCATAGATGTCGCCTTGCGCGAGCCTTGCGTGGTTGATCCCCGCCGCGTCCAGATTGGCCCGGGCGACCGCCAGCATGGCAGCGCTCGCATCCACACCGACGGCGCGCTGATAGCGGTCGGCAAGAAGCTCAAGCATGCGCCCCGTGCCCGTTCCCACATCGAGAAGGGTGCGGAAGGGGCGGCGGGCGAGGAGTGAGCGGATGTCCTCCTCCACCTCCGCCTCAGGGGCGTGGAGGGAGCGGATGCGGTCCCACACATCGGCGTTGGCGGCAAAATAGGCGGCGGCGGCCTCCGCATTGGCCTTGCGCGTGGCTGTGCGCCTTTCCCTGTCGCGGGCGTGGATGGGGTCGGCCTGATCCAGCTGCGACAGCACAATGTCGCCAAGGCGGATGCCACGGGAATCCTCAGCTAGGCGATAGAACGCCCACGCCCCTTCGCTAGAGCGCGTCACAAGCCCCGCCTCCGCCAAAAGCTTCAAGTGGCGGGAGATGCGTGGCTGGCTCTGGCCGAGGATGGAGGTGAGGTCCTTCACCGTCAGATCGGCGTCCGAAAGGAGGGCGAGGATGCGCAGGCGCGTGCTCTCGCCGGCCGCCCGAAGCGCCAACACCAACTCATCATGTCGCAATGTGTCGGACGCGAACAAACCATCCCCCAAAAGGATATAAAGATTTCTTTATGCCTTTATGGAGTGATGACCCGCCAAGGTCAATGCGCGCGTCGCCTCAACCTTGCGCCAGGCAAGGCTGAGGCCATGGTGCAAATGGGTCGGTCTTTAGGAGCGCCGATCAGCCTTTTTCGGCCAGCGCCACGGCCCTTTGGCGCAGCGCAAACTTTTGCACCTTGCCGGTGGAGGTCTTTGGCAAAGGCTCAAAGACCACCCTGCGGGGGGCTTTGTAGTGGGCAATCCTGTCGCGACACCAGGCGATCAATTCGTCCTCGTCCACCCGCTCGCCATCGATAAGTTCGATGAATGCGCACGGGGTCTCCCCCCACTTTTTGTGGGGCATGGCGACCACTGCGGCACCGGCCACTTTCGGGTGGGCGTAAAGGGCATTCTCCACCTCGATGGAGGAAATGTTCTCCCCTCCCGAGATGATGATGTCCTT
>JBCDCF010000467.1:0-3736 GCA_039182345.1 Pseudomonadota bacterium | reverse complement strand
TCGATCACGCTGTCGTGCGCTGGCGGGGACGTTGGCGCTGTCTTTGAAGGCGCGGCGACCATCACCCGCTCCACCGTGGAGCTTGCAAGCCTTGAAGAGACCCGCACCAAGGTGATGCTGAACATGGCCAATCCTGGCGCTGCCTTCCGGTGGTGGCGCCTTCCGGCAGACGGCATTGGCCTTGCGCGCATGGAGTTCGTGGTGGCCAACCAGATCCGCGTGCACCCCATGGCCCTCGTCCACCCCGATCGGGTGGAAGATCCGGCCCAGATCGAAGAGATCGAGGAGCTGACTGCCGGCTACGACGACAAGACGGAGTACTTTGTCGACCGGCTGTCCCGCGGGCTCGCACGGCTTGCTGCGGCGGTCTACCCCAAGCGCATGCTGGTGCGCATGAGCGACTTTAAGACCAACGAGTATGCCGGTCTCCTGGGCGGGGCGCCGTTCGAGCCCCACGAAGAGAACCCGATGATCGGCTTCCGCGGCGCATCACGTTACTATTCGCCCGCCTACAGGGAAGGGTTTGCGCTGGAGTGCGAGGCCATCGCGCGGCTACGCAAGGACCTTGGTTTTGATAATGTGGCGATGATGATCCCGTTCTGCCGGTCCGTCACCGAGGCGGACAAGGTGCTTGAGGTGATGGCCGAGCACGACCTTGTGCGCGGCGCCGACGGGCTTGAAGTGTTTGTCATGTGCGAGGTCCCCTCCAACGTCGTCCTCGCGGAGGCGTTTGCGGAACGGTTCGACGGTTTCTCCATCGGCTCCAACGACTTGACGCAGCTGACGTTGGGCGTTGACCGGGACTCAGAAGCTCTGGCCGGCATCTTCGATGAAGGGGATGCGGCGGTGAAGTGGATGATCCATACCGTGATCGCCGGCGCCCATAAGGCAGGGGCCAGCGTTGGCCTTTGCGGTCAGGCTCCGAGCGACCACCCCGAGTTCGCGCGCTTCCTCGTCGCGGAGGGGATCGATTCCATGTCTGTCACGCCCGACAGCTTCGTGGCCGTGAAGAAGGTGGTGGCCGAGGCGGAAGCCGAGGTGGACAGCGCGCAACCGGTCAGACGGCTTGGCAGCTAACCGTCGCGGCGGCCCTTCCGCCGTTTGATGACGCACCCGTCGACGCCCCCGACCGCTTTACCGGTCGGGGGCGTTTCATGTTCAGGCGGGCTGGAAGACCGATTCGATCTTGCCCTTCAGGGTCTGTGCGTTGAAGGGCTTGACGATGTAGTTGCTGACGCCGGCCTTTTTCGCCGCGACGACGTTCTCTGACTTGGCCTCGGCGGTGACCATGATGAAGGGGATGTCCTTCAAGTTGTCGTCGGCGCGCACGGTCTTGAGCAGCTCGAACCCTGTCATGGGCTCCATATTCCAGTCGGAGATGACGAGGCCGTAGGACTTTTCTTTCAGCTTTTCCAAAGCCTCGGTCCCGTCGGCGGCATCGTCCACATCCTTGAAGCCGATCTGCTTCAGGAGGTTTTTGATGATGCGCACCATCGTTTTGTAATCGTCGACCACGAGGACCGGCATGGACAGGTCAAGGGACATGAAACGCTCCATGGTTGTGCGCGTCGTTGCACAATGTCTATTTGGCGAACGGGGTTTTAACTGAGAAGACTTGCCCCAAACTGGCGCGCTTTCCTTGCGTCAGCCTTGTCCCGCGCCGCGTCGTCCCGTTGCACTCATACAACTTTTGGATAGTCTAGAGGCGGTTGAAAACACCGTAGGAGTGTGTGGCCGTGAGACGATTCCGCATCGAAGTGGCGAACACGGAGAAGGGCGACCAGCCTTCGGCCATATCGAAGCAGGTCGACCGCATCATGGGCGAGCTGCAGGAGCTGCGGCAGACCGGCGGCCGTTCCGCTCCACTGGACAATGCCATTGCCGTGTGGAGCAGCGTTGAGGACATTCAGCGCCGTGTGGAGACCACCAAGACCGAGATTGCCGCCCTCTACTCCAAAGGCATGGCCGATCCGCAAAAAAGCCGCGCCGCTGACGAGCTTCATGCCGTGGTCACAGGCACCGAAAGCGCCACGGACGCCATTCTCGCCGCCGCCGAAACCATCGACACGGTGGCGCAGGAGCTGGCGGACACCCTCTCAGGCCCCGAGAAGACGAGCCTTGAGACCATCAACGAGCAGGTGCTCCAGATCTACGAAGCCTGCAACTTCCAGGACATTACGGGCCAGCGCATCACCAAGGTGGTGAGCTCGCTGCGCTTTATCGAAGAGCGCATCTCCACCATGGTGGACCTTTGGAATGCCATGGAGCTTGCCAAGCCTGAGGAGAAGGACGAGTCCGACCGTGCCCTCCTCAACGGTCCTTCACTGGATACCGACCGTGGCGTCGTCAACCAGGACGATGTGGACGCTCTGTTCCGCTGACGTCGCGCCTTACGCCTTGAAAAGGTCCATCAGCGCGGCGAAGAGCGCCGTGTCAGGGTCGTTGAGGTCGTAGAGCACGTCGAAATGGTTGCGGCCCTCCACCTCAAAGCTCTTTGCTGGGTGGCCGGCTTTCTGCCAGGCACCGGCAAAATCATGGCATTGCCGGCGAAACTCGTCCGTCTCATTCTTCCCCACGGCTGCGCAGACGGGAATGGCCGGTGGTGGCGCACCGATGTGGTGCATGGGTGAGAGGGCTGCGGCGCTGGCCGCATCAAGGTTTGCCCAATCGTTCACATGGCAAAGGCGGATGGGCTCAAGGTCCATCAAAGGGGAGATGGGGAGCGCGGCCTTCACCAGGTCCTCAGGCACACCGAATGTGTCGTGCCAGTCTCCAGTGATCATCATCCCCGTCAGATGGCCCCCCGCCGAGGAGCCGCCCACGACGATCCTGCTGGGGTCGACACCATAGCGCCGGCCTTCGCGGTGGAGGAAGCTGAGGCAGAGCCTGCACTGGCGCACGATCTCGTCCAGTGAGACGGCGGGGGCAAGGGCGTAATCCACAGCAACGGTTGCAATGCCTGCCTCGTGAAGGGCAGGGGCCATCAAACCCGAATCGTCCTTCGACAACAGCCGCCAGTAGCCGCCGTGGATGAAGACGAACGTCGGGGCAGGCGCCGATCCCACAGGGTAGATGTCGCATTGTTCCTTGGCGCCAGGCCCATAAACGACGCTGTCGTGAAAGGTGAGTTCGGCTTTGGCAGCCTCGGTGCGAGCCCTATAGCCGCGCACATAGACCGTGACGTCGGGGACGGTGGCGCGGGCGTTGTACTGCCTGTCCAACGCCTCACGGTCCATGCCGCGATAGGTCTCCTCGCTCATAGCGGTGCGGCCTTTCCTCTAAGGGCGTCCTTGGAAAAGCCTGACTTGCCCGCATAGTTGCCCACAATGGCGCGCAGTTCGTCCTCACTCACCACATCTTCCAGCTTGTCAAAGCCTTGCGGCGCTCGCTCGGTGACGACGTCGATGACCCGCTCAGGGCCGCCTTTGCGGTTGAGGTGAACGATTTCGGCAGTCTTTGGCCGCCTCTCCTCATCGTAGGCGGTGAGCGCAGTGACAGCATCGGGGGCCGCGATGAGGTGCTGCGCAAGGGCCTTGGCATCAAGGATTGCCTGGGCCGATCCGTTCGAGCCGACAGGGTACATGGGGTGGGCGGCGTCCCCAAGGAGCGTTGTGCGCCCATAACTCCAACGGGGGAGAGGGTCGCGGTCGCACATGGGGTATTCGTAGAATGCATCGGCACCCTTGATGAGGCCGGCAAGGTCAATGTCAGGCAGAGAGAAGAGGTCAAGGTGTGC
>JBCDCF010000466.1:0-3737 GCA_039182345.1 Pseudomonadota bacterium | reverse complement strand
TTCTAGAGTTTGTGGGTCGTATTGACAGTAGTTTCAAGATTAAGGCAGATAACGGGCATCAGGGCCTTGTGGCCATCACCCTTGAGGGGACCTCATGAGATTTGCGATTCTCGCCGCGGCCACGGTGCTCGGCGTGTCGGCCGCTGCGGCCGAAACGTCCACCGACGCCATTTTGACCACCTATGCCGATATCGCCCACGCCGCCTACGAAGACTCCCTTCACACCGCCGAAGCGCTGGATGCAGCCATTGATGCGCTGATCGCAAACCCCAGCACAGCCACCCTCCTTGCAGCCCGCGCGGCGTGGATTGAAGCGCGTGTGCCCTACCAGCAGACCGAGGTTTACCGCTTCGGCAATGCCATTGTGGACGAGTGGGAAGGCAAGGTGAACGCCTGGCCGCTGGACGAAGGCTTGATCGACTATGTGGATGCCGGCTACGGCACCGAGTCGGATGAGAACGCCCTTTACACCGTCAACGTCATCGCCAACCCGCAGATCACGGTGAACGGCAAGGCGGTGGATGCCTCAAGCATCACCCCAGCCCTGTTGACCGAGACGCTCCACGAGGCGGAAGAGGTGGAGGCGAATGTCTCCATCGGCTACCATGCCATCGAATTCTTGCTGTGGGGGCAGGACCTTAACGGCACGGCGCCCGGTGCAGGGAGCCGCCCGGCGAGTGACTTTGACACGGCCAACTGCACCAACGGCAATTGCGACCGCAGGGCGCAGTATTTGAAGACCGCGTCAGACATTCTCCTCACCGACCTTCAGGAGATGGTCGATGCCTGGGGGCCTGATGGTGCCGCCCGCACGGGATTGATGGAAGACCCTGACGCAGGTCTGTCAGCCATCCTCACAGGCATGGGCTCATTGTCTTATGGGGAGCTTGCCGGCGAGCGTATGAAGCTTGGCCTCCTCCTCCACGACCCTGAGGAAGAGCACGACTGCTTTGCCGACAACACCCACAACTCGCACTACTTCAACGCCATCGGCATTCGCAACGTCTATACGGGCCACTATAAGCGCGTGGACGGCACCGTCGTGGAAGGGCCGTCCCTGTCCGACCGCATGGCTGACGTGGATGGCGCCCTCAACGAGGAGATGCTCACCGCCCTTGGCACCACGGTGACCGCCATGGCCGCCATGAAGGCCCGCGCGGAAAGCATTGAGGCCTACGACCAGATGATCGGGGAGGGGAATGCTGAGGGCAATGCGGTGGTCCAAGCGGCCATCGACGCCCTCGTGGCACAGACCCCCTCCATCGAGCGCATTGTCGCAGCCTTGGACCTTGGCGCCATCGACATCGAGGGATCTGACAGCCTCGACGACCCCGACGCGGTCTTCCAGTAAGCGAACGGGCCTGTGGACGGCGCGATCCGTGCCGTCCTCCAAACTGAGATTTGAGTTGAAACTGTTCTAAAGTGCGTTATTTCGAGTATCTGCGCCGCCGGTCTGAAGGGCGGCTTCCATCGAAATCGAGCTGACGCCAAGGAACAGTTATGCAGGGCAATGCACGGGTGATCGAGCGCCTGAACGAGGCGCTCTTTCTGGAATTGGGTGCGGTGAACCAGTACTGGCTTCACTACCGCCTGTTGGATGATTGGGGGTTGCAAAAGCTCGCCGCGAAGGAGCGGGAAGAGTCCATCGAAGAGATGAACCACGCCGATAAAATCATCGAGCGGATCATCTTCTTGGAAGGCCATCCGAACCTTCAGACCCTTGCGCCGCTGCGGATTGGCACCAACGTGCGCGAAGTTCTGGAGGCCGACCTTGCCGGCGAGTACGATGCACGCACCTCGTACTCAAAGTCCCGGGACATCTGCCGGGAAGAGAAAGACTACGTCACGATGAAGATCTTTGAAGATCTTCTGGAGGACGAGGAAGGGCACATTGACTTTCTGGAAACCCAGATCGCACTGCTCGATAAAATCGGCGAAGAGCGTTATGCCATGCTCAACGCCGAGAGCGCTGACAAGGTGGACTAGACCCGACCTTGGCGTCAGGGCGGCGATCGCTTCGGTCGCCGCCACCGCCGCCGCGGCAGTCTTGGTCGCAGGCGGCACTTTGGTGGCCTCCCCCCTGTTGCCCTACGGCACCGAGCGGGACGATCTCACCCCCAAAGACGCGGCAAGGGTTGCCGCCGTCACAGCCCCCACAGACGATTTCTCCAAGGCAGAGCGGTTCGAGCGCATGGCCGGCGGTGCTGCCACATCAAAGGCCGCGCCTGATGGGAATGCGTTTTCCCACCCCTCCGCCAACCTGTCGTTCGAGGGGCGGCAGAACTTTTTTGTCGGCAATGGCCTGTTCAAGAAGGTCTGGGTGTCCTCCCCATCCTCCACCGCAGCGTCCGACGGTTTGGGGCCGCTCTTCAACGCCCGTGCCTGCCAGCGCTGCCACCTGAAGGACGGTCGCGGTCATCCGCCGGAAGGGCCGGGCGACACGGCCGTCTCCATGCTGATGCGCCTGTCGGTGCCCCCCTCCACCGCCTCCCACCATTCAGCGCTTGCCGACTTCACGCACCTGAGGATCGCTGAGCCCAACTATGGCGGCCAGCTCCAGGACTTTGCCGTTCCTGGTCTTGCTGCAGAAGGGCGCTTCACCATCGCGTGGGAGGAGGACCCTGTGGCGCTGAGCGGCGGGGAGACGGTGCACCTGCGCCGCCCCGTGGTCAGTTTCGAAGACCTTGCCCATGGGCCGATGGCGGAGGGAACCATGACCTCCCTTCGCATTGCCAACCCCATGATCGGCCTTGGACTTTTGGAGGCGATCCACCCGGCCGACATCCTCGCCCTTGCGGACCCCGATGATGCGGACGGCGACGGCATCTCAGGCAAACCGTCCATCGTGCGCGACCCTCAGACGGGGAACCTTGCCCTTGGGCGGTTCGGCTGGAAGGCCTCCACACCGTCCATCAAGGTGCAGTCGGCCGAGGCGTTTTCCGGCGATATCGGCATCTCCACCCCCATCAAGACCGATGCGTTCGGCGAATGCTCCACCGCGCAGGAGGATTGCCGCGCCATGCCCACAGGGGTGCAGGACAGGCTCGGCACGGTGGAGGCGCCCGACCCCATCCTCGACCTTGTCACCTTCTACAGCCAGAACCTTGCCGTCCCTCAGCGGCGGGATGTGGATGCGCCTGATGTCCTTGCCGGCAAGGCGCTTTTTTATGAGGCCGGGTGCGCCTCCTGCCACACACCGAAGTTCGTGACGAGCCGCAAGGCCGAGCACCCCGAGCAGCGCTTCCAACTGATCTGGCCGTACACGGACATGCTTTTGCACGACATGGGGGAAGGCCTTGCCGACAACCGCCCTGTTGGCACCGCATCGGGCACGGAGTGGCGGACGGCGCCTTTGTGGGGCGTCGGCCTGACCCGGACGGTGAACGGCCACATGCAGCTCTTGCACGACGGTCGCGCCCGCGGCGTCCTTGAGGCGATCCTCTGGCATGGGGGCGAGGCACAGGCCGCACGCGATCGCGTGATGGAGATGACGCCTGAGGAACGGGCGGCCCTGATCCGCTTCGTTGAGTCACTGTGATGCGTGGCGCCGTTGTGATGCGTGCCGTCATCGCCCTTGCACTGGTTTTCGTTGCAGCGCCTGTGGGTGCGCAGGAGCGGGCCTTCGCCCCTGCCGTCGACCGGTTGGTGAACACGGTGATCGTGCCGGCCCATGAACGTTTTGCCGAAGCTGCCAGCGACCAGCACGCCCGCGTAGATGCGTTGTGCGCGGCCCCCTC
>JBCDCF010000465.1:0-3738 GCA_039182345.1 Pseudomonadota bacterium | reverse complement strand
GCCCCTTTGCCGTAAACGTCGAGCGCCTCGGCCACGGGGGTGCGCACGGCCATCCCATCGGCAAAGGTCAACGCCGACGGGGTCTCGATCAGGCGGCCCGCCTCGAAGGAGCGCTTGGCGCAGTCGGCCTTGTCCGACACCACGCCCACGATGTTGGTGGACAGCCCCAAGGCATCGCGCACATGGATGAGCCCGCAGATGCCCGACCCGCACCCGATGGGCACGTAAACGGTGTGCAGGTCCGGCGCGGCGCGAAACAGTTCCAGCGCATAGGTAGCGACCCCTGACACAAGCGCCGGGTGGAAAGGCGGCACGAAGACGAGCCCTTCCGCCTCCGCCACGCGCAACGCCTCAACGCGCGCTTCGTCAAAATCCTCGCCGAACTCAATCAGCTCGGCGCCGAAGCTTGCCATGGCGGCGTTTTTTTCCACCGAGTTGCCGTGGGGCACGAAGATCTTGGCCACGAGCCCTGCCCGTGTCGCCGCCATCGCCTGGCCCTGACCGTGGTTGCCGCGGGTGGCGGTGGCAATGCCTTTGGCGTCCGGCCGGTTCTTCACCAGCCAATCCATAAAGGTGAGGCTGCCGCGGATCTTGAAGGCCCCTGTGGGCGTGTGGTTCTCGTGCTTGACCCACACCTGTGCCCCGATGGTCTCGCCCAGAAGCGGCCACGGGTACTGGGGCGTCGGCGGCATGGAGCGGTAGACGACGTCCGCCGCCGCCTCGATTGTGGAAAGGTCCATCAGATCGCCTCCTTACGCCGCACCGAGGGTGCCGAACTGGGCCCGAAGATCGCGCGCGACAACGGTCCTGTCATTCTTGCCAGCACCGTTGAGGGGGATCTGATCGACGATGAGAATCTTGCGTGGATGGGCGTAGGCGGGACCGTTGGCAATGGCAAATGCCTTGAGCGTTGCCTCGTCGGATGCCCCCTCCCCCGTCAACATCACAAGGGCCACGGGCACCTCCCCCTTCACCTTATGGGGGACGGGGACCACGCACGCATCCACCACCGCGGGGTGACGCAACAAAAGGTCCTCCACCTCCTTGGGATAGATGTTTTCGCCGCCTGAGTTGAACATGTCATCGGTGCGGCCGCGAAAGTAGTAAAAGCCTTCGGCATCCCTGTGGAAGAGATCGCCCGTTCGCAGCCAGCCGTCGACAATGCGCTTGGCGTTCACCTCAGGGAGTTGGTGGTAGCCTGGGGTGACGCCGGGGTTCTTCACCCACAGTTCGCCAACGTCCGCCTCCTTGCCGGCGCCGTCCACCAGCTTCACCTCCCCTTCCGGCCAGGCCACACCGCAGCTGCCGTGGGGGACGGGGCGCCCATCAAGGGGTGGGCCGAGCATCACCGGGCCGCCTTCTGTGAGACCATAGCTCTCCCCCACCACAACGCCGAACGCCTCTTCAATGGCATCGGCCAGTTCCTTCTCCACGGGGGCCGAGCCGATGACGAGGGCCTGAAGGGCGGAGAAGTCCAAGGATTTGATGAGGTCTGTGTGGCGCAACATCATGGAAAAGGCGGCAGGCACACCGCCTGAGCGGGTGCACCTATACTCCGACAGCGCGGTCAGGAAGCGCACAGGCTCAAAGCTCGGCAAAATCACCACCGATCCGCCCACATTGAGGAGCGGCTTGATGGCTCCTGCCATGGCGTTCTTGTGGTAAAGGGGCATGGCGGCAAGGGCGCGCGTGTCACGGGTGGATGGCCAGTGGCGATTGAGGCAGCGCGTCCACCAGAGCTGACCCTCATGGGTGAGAATGACCCCCTTCGGCCGCCCCGTCGAGCCTGACGTATAGGGCTGGAATGCCACATGATCGTCCGCAATGACCGGCGGATCGAAGCTGGCGGGCGCTGCGGCAAGGACGGCCCCATAGTCCTGCCAGCCCTCCGGCACATCATCCGTTGCCCAGGTGATGGCGATCCCGGCAGCGTCCACAGCCTCCACCACGAAGGGGTTGGACGCCGGCTCCACTATGGCGGCCACACAGTCCGAATCGGCCAGGATGTAGCTGATGGTCTCCCCGCCAAGCTTGGTGTTGAGCGGCACGGGGACGAGGCCAGCCCGCATCAAACCATACATGGCCTCCACGAACTCGAACCGGTTGCCCACACACATGGCGACCCGCGCGCCTGGACGCAGACCCGCCTCCACCATGGCCGCTGCCACCCGGTCCATCCGCTCTTCCAATGTGGCGTAGGTGACAGTGCGCTCCGTATCGCCAAACAGGTCGATCAACGCCACGTCCTCAGGATGCGCCATGGCCGGTGCGTGACTGAAGTAGCCCATGTTGTTGGAGCGCGGGTCGTTCATCGTGGCCATGGCCTTTGGTGCTGTGCGGCGGGGAGGCCCTAGGTTGACGGCACAGCGCCATCCCAGCAACCCTCCCCGCCGCTTAAGGAGGGCACCGATGACCCACACACAGACCGCGCTCGTGACAGGCGCATCCCGCGGCATTGGGGCGGCCACCGTCAGGCGGCTCAGGGCGGACGGGCACAACGTCGTCGCCATGGCGCGGTCGCAGGACGCCTTGGCGGCGCTGGCGGAGGAGACAGGGTGCGAGCCCCTTGTCTGCGATCTCACCGACGATGGTGCCCTTGACGATGCCCTCGATGGTCTGCGTGTTGACATTTTGGTGAATAATGCAGGCCTCATCACCTCCGCAAAGCCCTTTGCCGAGCAGACGGTGGAGGACATCGACCGCCAGCTCACGCTCAACCTGCGCGCGACGCTGGTGCTGACCCAAAAGGTGCTGCCGCAGATGATTGCGCGCGGCAGCGGTCACCTTGTCATGGTCACCTCGCTCATTGCCCGCCACCCTTTCCCCAACGTGACGCTTTATGCCGCCACCAAAGGGGGCATGCACGCCTTCGCACAGACCCTGCGGATGGAGCTTGCCGGCACGGGCGTGCGCCTTACCGAGGTGGCACCCGGCCGCGTGGAGACGGACATCTACCTGGAGTCCCAAGGTGGCGACAGGGACAAGCTGTCGGGGCTATTCAACGACTACGAGGCCCTCCAGCCGGACGATGTGGCCGCCGCGATCCAAGCCTCACTCAACCTTCCTGCGAGGGCGAGCGCGGCCTTCATGGAGCTGTCGCCCACCGACCAGGCCGTGGGTGGCGCCGTCTTCGCCAAGCGCCGCATCGGCTGACGGAGAAGGGTGAAAGGGTCTGGACTTCCAGGCCATTGCATGGTCGGCTTAGGAGCCACGGAGAACAATCTTGCCCCACATCACCGGACTGGACCACGCCATCGTTGCCGTCAACGATCTTACCGCCGGTGAAGCGGCCGTTGAACGGCTCGGCTTCCGCCCCACGCCAAGGGGCCTCCACTCCCCTCATATGGGAACCGCCAATTCCACCATCGTCTTCCACGGCAACACCTATTTCGAGGTGCTGGGGGTGGTTGCAGAGACTGAGCACAACCAGGCGATTCGCGATGGCCTAGAAGCAGGCCATCACCTGTTCGGCGTGGCGCTTAAGACGGACAGCGCAGACGATGCTGCAGCCGCCTTCGCCAAGGACGGGATCGGCGCAGGCCCTGCCAACGCCTTCGCCCGCCCTGTGGAGATGCCTGGCGGCGACCGTGAGGCCGCCTTCCGCACCGCCAACATTGCCGCGAGCGCCACCCCCGGCGCCTACACCTTCGTCTGCCAGCACCTGACGCCCGATGTGGTGTGGCGCACGGACTATCTGGACCAGCCCAATGCCGTAGTCGGCGTGAAAGAGGTGGTGGG
>JBCDCF010000464.1:0-3761 GCA_039182345.1 Pseudomonadota bacterium | reverse complement strand
CGACGGTGACGGCTTCCTGGCAAGCCTCGACCAAGGCGCACCAGGATGGGATGATCATGCCGGGCCGGCCGTCATCCTCGGCGCCGGCGGTGCGGCGCGCTCCATCGTCCACGCGCTGGTGGCCAAAGGCCGCCCGGTGGTCGTCGCCAACCGCAGCGCGGACAAGGCGAACGCCCTTGCCGTAGCCTCAGGAGCGAAGGCCATTGCGCTGGCACACCTTGGCGATGCCCTCGCTGAGGCCTCCGTCTTCGTCAACGCCACCTCCCTCGGCATGGAAGGCGAGCCGCCGCTGACCGTCGACCTGTCGCCCATGCAGGCAAACACGACCGTGGCCGACATTGTCTACGTCCCTTTGGAAACGCCCTTGCTGGCCCAAGCCAAAGCGCAAGGGCTGAGGCCTGTGGATGGGCTCGGGATGCTTCTCCACCAAGCGACCGTCGGGTTCGAGCGCTGGTTTGGCCTCCTGCCGGCGGTGGATGACACCTTACGCCAGAAGGTGGCTGCAACCTTGTGATCCTCCTCGGCCTCACAGGTTCCATCGGGATGGGAAAATCCACGACGGCAGAGATGTTTGCCGCCCACGGCGACCCTGTCTACGACGCCGACAAGGCCGTTCACCGCCTCTACCAAGGCGCTGCCGTCGACCCTGTGGGAGAGGCGTTCCCCGATGCCATCGTCGACGGTGCCGTGGACAGGAAACGCCTTGCCGAGAGGGTTCTTGGCGACCCGGTGGCCCTTACGCGCCTTGAAGCCATCGTCCACCCCCTGGTGCGGGACGAGGAGGCCCGCTTCATCGCCTTTCACAAGGACAAGGGGCGGCGCATTGCCGTCCTCGACATCCCGCTCCTGTTTGAGACCGGGCGCACAAACCTTCACGCCGTCGTTTTGGCCAGTGCACCGGCGGCGGTACAGCGCGCCCGCGTTTTGGCGCGAGACGGCATGAGCGAAGACCGCTTCGAGGCGATTGTCGCCAAGCAAATGCCTGATGCGGACAAACGCCGCCGTGCCCACTTCATTGTGGAGACGGGCGCGGGCATGGAGGCGGCGCGCATACGGGTTGCCGCCATCAGACGCGCCGTTCTCAGCATGGGAAAATGATCGCCCCCCATGTCAAAGGTGCCATGGTGTGTGGCAGAATCGGTCTCTCTCAGGAGGGGGCAGGGTGCGCGAAATCGTTCTTGATACCGAAACCACCGGGCTCGATCCCAAGACGGGGGACCGTGTGGTGGAGATCGGCGCCGTGGAGGTCCTGAACGCCATTCCCACCGGCACCGTCTTCCACCGCTACATCAACCCTGAGCGCGACATGCCGGACGAAGCCTTCCGCGTGCACGGACTGTCAGCGGACTTCCTGTCCGACAAACCGCGCTTTGATGAGATCGTGGATGAGTTTTGCGCCTTTATGGGGCAAGACCGTCTGGTGGCCCACAACGCAGGCTTCGATGTGGGTTTTCTCAACCATGAGCTCACCTTGTGCGGCAAGCCGCCCATTCCGTCCCACCTTGTGGTGGACACATTGTCCATCGCACGGCGCAAACACGCCGGCGGGTCCAACTCGCTGGATGCCTTGTGCGCCCGCTACGGTGTGGATGCGTCCCGCCGCACCAAACACGGCGCATTGCTGGACGCTGAGCTTCTGGCCGAGGTGTATCTTGAGCTGACGGGCGGGCGCCAGGCAATGCTCGGCCTTGCCACGCACGTGGGCGAAGCGGCGGCCGAGGGCCCCAGCGGTAGGCTGCGCCGCCAACGGCCAGCGCCACTGCCACCGCGCTTGACGGCAGAGGAGATCGCCGCCCACCGCGCGTTCATGGCAACCTTCGCCGACCCCAAATGGGCAACCGTCCAAGGCGTTCTGAGCGACGACGAGACGCGCGAGAGCACGATCCGCTCCGTTTGAATCAAACCGAGCGGGGCCAAAAAGCCCGTCCGACGCGCCTCAGCCGATCGGGACGGGCTTTGATGTTGCCAAGTGAGCTGTGCGGCTCAGTTGGGGCCGATGATGCCGTCGCTGTTGGTGTTTTGCGCCTGGGCCTGCACCCGCTCCATGTTGCGACGGTAAAGCGTCACAAAATCGATGGGGTCGATCATCAAGGGCGGGAAGCCGCCGTTGCGCACCGCGTCAGCCACAATCTGCCGGGCAAACGGGAACAGAAGGCGCGGCCCTTCGATCAGAAGGAAAGGCTGCAGGTGCTCCTGCTTCATGTTTTCGACGCGGATGACGCCTGCGTATTTCAGCTCCACCTCGAAGTTGGTGCTATCCTCTTCAGCGGCCTTTGCCTCCAAGGTGAGCGTCACTTCGTAGTCGTTGTCGGTGAGGCCGCGCGCGCCGACATTGACGCCAATGTTGATGGCCGGCTGCGTGTCCCGCTTTTGCAGGGACGCAGGGGCGCGCGGGTTCTCGAACGACAAGTCTTTGATGTATTGCGCCATCACGCGCACGCTCGGCTGCGCGCCAGCTTGTGTGGCGCCGGCTGTCGGGTCGACGCTGCTATCGCTCATGGGTCATGATCCTGGGGGTGTGAGGGGTTAACCGGGCGGGTCGCTAACACGGCTCCCGTGGTCAAACAACCCGCAGACCCTGAAGAACTGCGGGCAATGCTGCTTTAGCTGGTGGCGCGGCGGTCATTGTCCTGGCCGCCGTTCGACCATGGGGACCCGTCATTGGCAGGGCCATAGTCGTCAGGGTCGAGGTCGATGGTCTTGCCGCCGCGGGTGGGCCGTCCGCCCGGGGAGGGGCCGTCGGTGTCGCCCATGGCACCCCCCATGGAGTGGACCTTCACCGAGCCTGCAATGCTTTTCCAAAGGCCTGAGCGCACGGCAGGAACAAACAACAGGAAGCCCACCGCGTCGGTGATGAACCCTGGTGTGAGCAACAAAATGCCTGCAACGGTGATGGCAAGGGCGTGGCCGATCGCCGCTGCGGGGACGCGCCCTTGGTCCATATCCGAGCGCAGCCGTGCGATGGCCGAAAGGCCCTGGCGGCGCAAAAGCACGGCGCCCAGAATGGCCGTCCCGATGATGAGAGCCAGTGTCGGCAGGACGCCGATTGCGCTGCCCACGGTCAAAAACACCGCGATTTCGGCGATGGGCACGGCAATCAGCGCCGCGAACAAAACAAGGCGTATCACGTTATCCTCTCAAGCCTGAGGCCTGCGTCACCCTATGATATGGGCAAGGTGGGTCGCGATTTCACAGGCTTTGGCATGGACCGGATGGTTACGATTGGGTAGGGTCACCCTGGATTGGGCTCCTTGAGGGGGAGCCGCCCCTGTTCTTTCGGGGAAATGGACTTAACTTTGCCGCAGCAGGGGGTCACGGTCCTGGAGGTGCTTAAGGCACCGCCGCGCCGAAGCCTTCTTCGCAAACGCTGACAGGTTGATCGTGGATGAGTGACTTTTTCGACATCTACAATCTGATGATCCTGGCGCTCGCCGTTGCGATTTTCCTGCGGCTGCGCAGCGTCCTGGGTCGCCGCACCGGCAATGAGCGTCAGCCTTATGACCCCTTCACCGCCAAGAGCGGCGGCGAAGGTACGCGCGAGGCTGGGGCCGACAACGTGGTCACCTTGCCCCGCCAGCCGGAAACGGCCCGCCCCGACCAGCACCTTGGCAACATTGACGAGCGCATTGCCCCCTTCGCCCAAAAGGGCACCCCGCTCGACGAAGCGCTGCGGTCCATCATCGCCGCCGACCCGACCTTCGACCCCAAGTCGTTCCTGAACGGCGCGTCGGCCGCCTACGAGATGATTGTCACAGCCTTCG
>JBCDCF010000463.1:0-3774 GCA_039182345.1 Pseudomonadota bacterium | reverse complement strand
GACGACACCATCTCCGTCACCGTCGAGGAGAGCCAGGGCTCTGTCCAGAACGTGATGGAATCGGCCGTGCGCGGCGGCGACTATGTGTTCACCTCGCCGCCCTCGCTTGTGCGCCTTGCCGGCGAAGGCAAGGCAATGTTCGAAGAGCGCGCCAACCCGCGCTTTGCCGACATCCGGGCGCTATTCCCCATCCCATCGCTGACCATGCACTTCGTGGCCCGCGCGGACACGGGCGTTGAGACCTTCGCCGACCTTGAGGGCAAGACCATCCTCCTTGGCAAAGGCTCCTTCGGTGCGCGCGAGGGGGAGAAGTATCTCGGCCTCTTCGGCCTTGAGGGGAAGGTGGAGATTGCCGACGTTGAACTCTCCAACGCCGTCCCTGCGCTGAAAAACGGTCAGATCGATGCGTTCGTGACCGCAGGCTCCTTTCCCGCGCCCAACGTCATCGAAGCGGCGGCGGGAACGGGCGTGACCGTCCTCTCCCTCTCCGACGATCAGGTGGCCGAGACCAAGCGCACGCGCCTCGTCATCCCCGCAGGCACCTATCCTGGCCAGGAGGAGGAGATTGTCACCACCTCACTGCCGGTCGTCGCCTTCACCACCACGCAGATGGACGATGACACCGCCTACGCCCTCACCAAGGCCTACTGGGAAGAAAAAGCCGCCATGGGAGAAAGCGCACCGTGGTGGAATGGCGTCGACCCCAGCTTTCTTGAAAACGTGACGGGCAAGATCCACCCCGGCGCACTGCGCTACTATGATGAGATCGGCGTCGCGGTGCCTGACACGGCGCGCTAGTCCAATCGCCGTCCCCTCCGTGGCGACGAAAGTGCTGCCTCCCCGAGGCGTTGCCTGGTGAGCGAGCGGGGCGGGCAGACGGCCTTTGAGCCTCTCGTCGGTGTGTGGGTGGCCCTTGGGGCACTCACCATCGCCTTTCATCTCTGGCTTGTCCTGTCGGGGCTGACGCCGAACCTTGTGGCGCGCCCGCTCCACATGGCGCTCGCGGTCCCCTGGGTGGTGCTTTATGGCCGCCGTCCCACACTCTCAGGCTTCGTTCTGACGGCAGCCGGTCTGGGGGCGTGCCTTTACATTGCCTGGAACCACAGCGCGCTTGGCGATCAGTACGGGATGCTGTTCGGCACCACGCAGTACGTGGTGGCGTTCGTGCTTCTTGGGGTGGTGCTTGAGATGGCGCGCAGGGCCATCGGCTGGCCGCTTCCCTTGGTGGCGCTTCTGGCGCTGCTTTACGCGTTCTTCGGCGAATACATCCCCGGCGAGTTCGGCCATGCAGGCCTTCCGACCGCAAGCCTTCTTGGCACGTTGACCGTTGCTGAGGGCGGGCTCTGGGGGCAGCTGACGGGGATCTCGGTGTCCGTCGTCGCCGTCTTCGTCATCTTCGGCGCGATGCTGAATGCCGGCGAAGCGGGCCAGGGTTTCATGAATGTTGCTGCGGCCGCTGCCGGGCGATTGAAGGCTGGCGCGGCGAAGGTCTCCGTCATCGCCTCTGCGCTGTTCGGGTCCATTTCCGGCTCGGCGTCTGCCAATGTTGCTTCGACCGGGGCCATAACGCTGCCTGCCATGCGCAAGCTCGGCTACCCGCGCTCATTGGCAGGGGCGGTGGAGGCGGTGGCCTCATCGGGCGGGCAGATCATGCCGCCATTGATGGGGGCAGGGGCCTTCGTGATGGTCGAACTGACCGGGATCCCTTACGCCACCATCATGCTCGCCGCCCTGGTGCCGGCGCTCCTTTACTTCTTTGCCGTTTGGGTGGGGATCGACGCGTTCACCACACGCCACACCCTTGCTGGCCTTCCGCGGGACGCCTGGCCCTCGCGCAACACGGTCATCATCACCTCGGCCTTCTTTCTGGTGCCGTTCACGGTGCTGTTGTGGGGGATGTTCGGTCAGGGGGTGACGCCACAATATGCAGCCTTCTGGGCCATCGTCGCCGCCGCCCTCCTCCTCCTGATCGATGGCAACCTCACCTTCGACGTGCGCAAGGCCGCTGGCCGCGTGGTCCGCGCGTGCCTTGTGGCAGGCCAGCAGGTGGCGATGATTGCCGCCATTATCCTGTGCGCGTCCATCGTCATCGGTGTGTTGGGGCTGACGGGGCTTGGGGTGAAGGTCACCTCGCTCATCCTGTCGGGCTCAGGCGGCATGTTGTGGCCTGCGCTGTTGTTGACGGCTGTGGCCTGTCTCATCCTTGGGATGGAGGTGCCGACCACCGCTGCCTACGTCATCTGCGTGTCGGTGGCGGGCCCTGCCTTGATGGAGCTTGGGCTTGAGCCGCTTCAGGCGCACCTCTTCGTCTTCTGGTACGCACTCTTGTCCACCATCACGCCGCCTGTGTGCGGGGCGGTCTTCATTGCCGCCGGAATGGTGGAAGAACGCTGGCTGAAGGTGGCGGTCTCCGCCATGGGGCTCGGCGTCGGCCTTTACCTCATTCCGCTGGCCATGGTGGCAAACCCTGATCTCATTGCACTTGGCAGCTCACCCTTGGGCGCCATCCTTGCAGGGCTGAAGACGGCGGCAGGGCTCGCTCTGGTGTCCATCGGTGCCATTGCCAAGCGCCATCCACTCCTGCGCATAGGCCTGGCGGCATTGGGGCTCGTCGTGATTCTCCTCCCCATGTCCATGCTCGGGGGCTGAGGCCGTGGCGTTCGTCATCCTTGCCATCGGGCTCGTGCTTCTCCTTGCGGGAGGCGAAGCGCTGGTGCGCGGCTCCGTCGCATTTGCCAAGCGCCTTGGGGTGTCGCCGCTCGTGATTGGGTTGACGCTCGTGGGGTTCGGCACATCGACGCCTGAGCTGGTCGCAAGTGTGCAGGCCGCTTTGATCGGTGCGCCTGGAATTGCCGTCGGCAACATCATCGGCAGCAACATTGCCAACATCCTCCTGATCCTGGGCATTGCCTCCATGCTGGTGCCCTTGGACACGAGCCGCAGCGTGTTGCGGCGCGATGGCGCAATGCTGTTTGCGGCAAGCTTCATCATGACGGGTGTGGTCATCTCAGGCTCTATGGAGCGCTGGGTGGGCATGGCGCTCGTTGTGGGCCTTGCCATCTACACCATCGCCACCTTCGTCTCGGCAGGGCGCAAGGCTGAGGCCGCAAGCGCGGGTCTTGACGCCGACACTGACGTGGACCCGTGGCCCCGTTCCGTCGTCGGGTCCCTTGGGCTCACGGTCGCGGGCATTGCCGGGGTCGTCGTCGGCGCCGATCTCCTGGTCGACTCGGCCATTGAAATCGCAAAGTTTGCCGGCATCTCCGAGGCGGTGATCGGGCTCACCGTGGTCGCGGTGGGCACCTCATTGCCTGAGCTTGTGACCTCCATCATCGCCGCCTTCCGCAGGCAGGGGGATGTGGCGCTCGGCAACATCATCGGCAGCAACATCTTCAACATTTTGGGGATTGCCGGGGTGACGGCGCTGGTCTCGCCCATCCCCATCCCAGCCGCCATCGTGAGGTTGGATGTTTGGGTGATGCTTGCCGCCTCGGCTTTGTTGATTGCTTTTGCCGCCTCCGGTCGCGGTATCAGCCGCAAGCAAGGCGCGGTCCTTTTTGTGTGCTACGGCTTCTACCTTGCCACACAGTTCTCGCCTGGGATCCGCGCCACCCTCGGTCTTTGAGCTTAGGGTGTGGACAAGGTGGGGGCTTCATCCTTATTTGAGGCCCTCAATCTTGGAGGGACCCATGGGTTTCCACGTCGCAGTGGTGGGTGCGACCGGCAATGTCGGCCGCGAAATCTTGGACATCTTGGCTGAACGGGGCTTCCCGG
>JBCDCF010000462.1:0-3780 GCA_039182345.1 Pseudomonadota bacterium | reverse complement strand
CTCCCACCCGCCGTCTTGAAGCAGATGGCCTTTGCCGGGCAGCGACTGTCTGCCGAGCGTGCCCTTGAACTGGGCTTCGTCAACGCGGTTGCCGACAACCCGGGCGCCGAAGCCGATGCCATTGCGGCGAAGATCCTTACAAGCGCTCCCCAAGCGGTGGAGGTGACCAAGTGCCTTCTTGCCGCTGCGCTCGGTGAGGGTGGAGAGGCGTCCATCGAGGCCCTCGCAGGCGCTGCCATGGCCGCTTCGCCCGAGAAAGATGAAGGCGTTGCGGCCTTTCTTGAAAAGCGTAAACCCCAGTTCGCGGGAGGCGCCACGTGACGGACCACGATCTGACGCTGGTTGCCGCGAAGCCGGCCGAGGCTGTGGAGGTGTTGACCCTCAACCACTTGATCGCGGGCAAGTGGGTCGCCGCGCAAACGGGCGAAACGTTTCAGCGTCACTCCCCTGCGACCGGCGCGGTTGTGTCTTTGGTCGCCAAAGGCACAGCTGCAGATGCTGCAGACGCCATCGCCGCTGCGCGCACAACGTTCGATACAGGGGTCTGGTCGCAATGGTCAGGCAAGGAGCGCGCGCGCGTCCTCCTGCGCATGGCCGACCTCATCGACAAGAACAGCGCCAGGATTGCCCGCTATGAGACCCTTGAGAGCGGCAAGCCCATCTCCCAGGCCGCAGCCGAGATCGAGGGTGCGGCCGACCTATGGCGCTACGCAGCAAGTCTTGCGCGCAACATCCGCGGGACCAGCCAAAACACCCTCGGCCGCGACATCTTGGGCCTGACACTGAAGGAGCCTGTGGGCGTGGTGTCGATGATCACGCCGTGGAACTTTCCCTTCCTCATCGCCTCACAAAAGGTTCCATTCGCCCTCGCGGCCGGCTGCACGGTGGTTCTGAAGCCCTCTGAACTCACCTCCGCCACCACGGTCATGATGGGCGAACTCCTGTTGGAGGCTGGGTGCCCTGCCGGCGCGGTGAACATTGTGCTTGGTTTCGGCGACCCTGTGGGGAACACGCTGTCGGCCCATGCGGACGTCGATATGGTGTCCTTCACCGGCTCCACCGGCGTCGGCAAAGCAATTGTCGCGGCCACCTCAGGCACACTGAAGAAGGTCTCGTTGGAGCTTGGCGGCAAGAACCCGCAAGTGATCTTCCCCGATGCTGACCTTGATCAAGTGGCGGACGCCATTGTTTTCGGCGCCTACTTCAACGCCGGGGCGTGTTGCAACGCAGGCAGTCGGATCATTGTCCACCGCGATGTGGCGGATGCGCTCGTCGACACGGTGATTGCCCTGTCCCTTAAGGTGCCTTTCGGTGACCCGCTCGACCCGCGCACCAAGGTGGGGGCGCTGATCTCCGGCCAACATCAGAGCACGATCCATGCGCGTGTGCGCGGCGCCGAGGCCGCCGGCGCCACCATTAAGCTTGGCGGCGCACCGCTCGCAATCGACGGTCTTGCCGGCCCGTTCTACGCGCCCACGGTGATCACCGGCGTCACACCACAAATGGCGATCGCACACGAGGAAGTCTTCGGGCCTGTGCTTGCCGTCCTCACCTTCGACACGTTCGATGAGGCGGTCGCCCTCACCAACGCGACGTCCTACGGCCTGTCGGCGGGCGTGTGGAGCCGCGATGTCTCCACCTGCCTTGCCTTCGCGCGGGCCGCGCGCACCGGCACGGTGTGGACCAACACCTTCATGGACGGCTTTGCCGAACTCCCGTTTGGCGGCGTCAAGGAAAGTGGCATCGGCCGCGAACTTGGCCCGAACGGCCTGGAGGAATTTCTGGAAACCAAGACGGTGCAGATGCGCATCGGCGACACCCGACCGCTTTGGGTGTGATGAGCGACCTGTGCTCGGGCTGAGCACACAAAACCACGCATTGGGAGGAACCAAGATGCGGACATTCTTAAGTCTTTCTACCTCGGCTCTGGCGCTTGCCGCCTTTACGGTGACCGCGTCTGCCAACGACGTGGAAGTCCTGCATTGGTGGACGTCGGGCGGTGAAGCCTCGGCGCTCAACGTCCTGAAGGAAGATCTTGAGAAGCAGGGCATTGGCTGGCAGGACATGCCGGTCGCAGGCGGCGGCGGCGAGCAGGCGATGACGGTGTTGCGCGCCCGCGTCACCGCAGGCAACGCGCCGACCGCGGTCCAGATGCTTGGTTTTGACATCAAAGACTGGGCCGATCAGGGCGCCCTTGCCGACCTTAACGATGTCGCCGCCTCCGAAGGCTGGGACGAAGTGGTGCCGGAGGCGCTGAAGTCGTTCGCCAAGGATGACGGCCGGTGGGTGTCTGCCCCGGTCAATGTCCATTCCACGAACTGGGTGTGGGCCAACAAGAAGGTGCTTGACGACAACGGCATTGCAATCCCCACCACGTGGGAGGAGTTCACCGCCGCCGTCGAAACGCTGAAAGAGGCCGGCATCACCCCCATCGCCCATGGCGGCCAGCCCTGGCAGGATGCGACGGTGTTCGATGCCATCGCCATGTCCACGGGCGGGCCGGCGTTTTATGAGGCGGCCTTTATCGACCTCGACGAAGAGGCGCTTGGCTCCGACACCATGAGAGAAGCGTTCGAGCGCATGGAGTTCATCCGCGCGAATGTGGATGAAAACTTCTCCGGCCGCGACTGGAACCTTGCCACCGCCATGGTCATCAACGGGGACGCAGGGTTTCAGATGATGGGTGACTGGGCGAAGGGCGAGTTCCTCAATGCCGGCAAGGTGCCGGGTGAAGACTTCCACTGCTTCCGCTTCCCCGGCACGCAAGATCAGGTGACGTTCAACGCCGACCAGTTTGCCATGTTCGACCAAGGCGGCGAAGTCTCCGCCGAGCAGGCGGCGCTCGCCTCGGCGATCCTCTCCCCATCCTTCCAATCGGCCTTCAATGTGGTGAAGGGATCGGTGCCGGCCCGCACCGATGTATCGGACGAAGCGTTTGACGCCTGTGGCAAGAAGGGCATGAAGGATCTTGCTGCCGCGGCAGCGTCCGGCAACCTCTTCGGCTCCATGGCCCACGGCCACGCGGCTCCCGCGAGCGTCAAGAATGCGATCTACGACGTGGTGACCGCCCACTTCAACGGTGAGTACGACGCCGAGACGGCCACTGAAGAGCTGGTCGACGCGGTGTCCATCGCCAAGTAAGGCGCTTGTTCGCGGGGCGGTCCGCCGCCCCGCCGTTTTCGCCCTCGCGCCGGAGGAGCAGCGCCATGGCCGCGCGTGCCGAGGTGGACGTCAGAACCCGTCTGCAAAACCTGATCCCAAAGCTTGTGCTGTCCCCGTCCGTCGCGATGGTGATGGTCTTCGTCTACGGGTTTATTCTGTTCTCTGTGTACTTGTCGTTCACGGACAGTCGCATCCTGCCAAGCTTTGGCTGGGTGGGGTTTGAGAACTACGACAAGCTCTTCCGCCTCTCCTCGTGGGAGATCGCGCTGACCAACATGGCGGTGTTTGCATCGCTCTACATGATCATCTGTACCGCGATCGGTCTCGGGCTTGCCATCTTCCTCGACCAGAAGATCCGCGGGGAGGGGATGCTGCGCCCCATCTACCTCTACCCGATGGCGCTCTCCTTCATTGTGACCGGCACCGCGTGGAAGTGGATGCTCGACCCCGGCATCGGCATCGAGCACACCATGCACGCCTGGGGGTGGGCGAGCTTCCAGTTCGACTGGATCAAGAACCGCGACTACGCGATTTATACTGTGGTTCTTGCCGCCGTCTGGCAAACGTCGGGCTTTGTGATGGCGATGTTCCTAGCCGGACTGCGGGGGATCGACAACG
>JBCDCF010000461.1:0-3783 GCA_039182345.1 Pseudomonadota bacterium | reverse complement strand
TTCAGGAGGGCGACAAAGTGATGGCCCTCGTGAAAGCGCCTTGAGATTGCAGGCACGGTCGTCGCGCGTGGGCGCGAGGCAAGGCGCTTTCAGGAGGGCGACAAAGTGATGGCCCTCGTCCCAGGCGGCGGCTATGCGCTGTATTGTGCGGTCAACGAAAACAACGCGCTGAGCATCCCAGAGGGCCTGTCCCTTGTGGAGGCGGCAGGGGTGCCGGAAACGTTCTTCACCGTGTGGAGCAACGTCTTCGACCGCGGCAAGCTGAAAGAAGGGGAGTGGTTCCTTGTGCACGGCGGCTCGTCAGGCATCGGCACGACCGCCATCCAGCTTGCCAAGGCCTTCGGCGCGAAGGTGATGACGACGGCAGGCTCTGCCGACAAGTGCGAAGCGTGCGAGCGGCTCGGCGCCGACAGGGCGGTCAACTACCAGTCTGAGGACTTTGTGTCCGTCGCCAAGGAGATTGCCCCCGGCGGCATCGACCTCATCCTCGACATGGTGGGTGGGGACTATGTGGAGCGCAACTGGAACGCGGCGGCCGTCGGCGGACGCATCGTGCAGATCGCAACGCTGAACGGACCGTCAGAGGCCAACTTCAACAAATTGATGGTCAAGCGCCTTGTCCACACAGGCTCCACCCTTCGCCCGCGCGACGTTGCCTTCAAGGCCGAGATCGCCTCAGCCCTTCAGGAGCACGTGTGGCCCTTGATCGCCTCGGGGCGCGTGAAACCCATCATGGACAAGACCTTTCCCCTCGCTGACGCCGCCGCCGCCCATGCGCGGATGGAGGGAAGTTCTCACATCGGCAAGATCGTCCTGACGGTGGACTGAGGCGCACGCCGTTTGCGCAAGAGGCGCTGGCGGACTATATCAACTGCGTCTTCCCGAAATCCCTTTTGGTTTGCCGGGTCCTTCGCCAAAGCGGGGGACGACGAGGAAATGCGATGCAGTCCGACAACGACACACCGTTGATGCCCAAGGCCACAGCCGTCTGGCTGGTGGACAACACCTCCCTCAGCTTCGATCAGATCGCAGCCTTTTGCCGGCTGCACCCTTTGGAGGTGGGCGCCATTGCCGACGGTGAGGCCGCGCAGGGAATCAAGGGCGCCGACCCGATCCAGACCGGCCAGCTCACCCGTTCGGAAATCGAAAAGGCGGAGGCCGACCCCGCCTATCGCCTAAAGCTGTCAAAGCCCAAAACCATCGTGCCGGAGCTGCGCCGCAAGGCGCCGCGCTATACGCCCGTGTCCAAGCGGCAGGACCGGCCGAACGCCATTTTGTGGCTCCTGCGCCATCATCCCGAGTTGAAGGAAAGCGCGATCATCCGCCTTGTGGGCACCACCAAGACCACGATCCACGCCATCCGCGACAGGACCCACTGGAACTCTGCCAACCTTCAGCCCATGGACCCTGTGACGCTGGGCCTCACCTCACAGGTGGACCTTGACCGCGAGGTGGATCAGGCGGCGAAAGAAGGTGGCGTTCCCGCAGCCGTTCAGCCCGCAGGACTTGGCGAGCAGCCCGATGCCCTGATGTCCGTGGAAGAAAGCCTTGCGCCTCAACCCCACGACATGGACGCCGACCGCCCTGGAAGGGACGAAAAGTTCGATCCCGACGCCGTCTTCGCTGGCCTGAAAGCCTGGAAGAAGGGCAAAGGCGGCGAGGACGACGACGACGGGGACGACTAGGACGTGAGCTGCTCGGTGTGGATCAAGTCGAGCGGCTCACTCCACGGCGAAGTCCACCCGCTCTGAGATGCCGTCGGAGGTGACGACGGTGAGGGTGTAGGCGCCAGGATCAAGCTCGATTTGGGCGCTGCGCCTGCGGCTTGGAATGTCGAGCGGGCGCCCGTTGATGAGCCACGTGTCCACGGGCTTGCCGAGGACGCGGGCGGTCAAAGGCACCCTCTGCCCGTCCGGCTGGGTGAGGGCGACCCGCGCATCCTGCGGCGGGAAGGCAATGGCAATATCCTTGTGAGCCTTGCGGCCCGTTGCAGCCCGGGGGATGAACTGGCGCAAAGGCGGCGGCAATTGCGCCGTCGGAACCGCCGCAGATGTGGCCTGCAAAGGCGCGATCCCAATCCGAGAGAAGGCGTCGAACAGCAAGGGCGCTGCATCTGTCCATCCGGTCAGCTGGGCCACGGGCGTGCCGTCGGGCCGGCCGAGCCACACGGCAATGACGTGCCGGTTATCAAACCCCACCGCCCAGGCATCGCGATGGCCGTAGGACGTGCCGGTCTTGTAGGCGATCAACCCTGGTTGCGCGTTGCGGGGCGGGCGCATGGTGGCAAGGATGGCCGCCACCTCCCTCGCGGGACGCTCTTGAAGGAGCCGTGACGGCCTTGGGGGTGCCTCGCCAGAGGCGTAAAGCGCCACGGGCCGTCCTTCGCGGGCAAGGCCGGTGTAAAGCTCGGCGAGATCGAACAGGCTTGTGCCAAGGCCCCCAAGGCCAATGGCAAGGGTGGCTGTCTTGTTGTCCGGCAGGGCAAGGTTTGCGCCCGCCTCTTGCAGCCTCACCGCAAGGCGAACCGCGCCAAGGGCATCAAGCAGCGTGATGGCCGGCACGTTGAGGGACTGCCTCAGCGCTTCTGCGGCGGTGACGCGGCCGCGAAAGGTGTCGTCGAAGTTTTCCGGCTCGTAGCCTGCGAAAGTGAGGGGGCGGTCCTCCATCATGGTGTTGGAGGCGATGAATCCGGCCTCCATCGCCAATCCGTAAATGAAGGGTTTGAGGGTCGAGCCTGGCGAGCGGATGGCGTGGACCATGTCCACATGGCCGGCCCTCGCATCTTCCAGGAAGCGCGCCGAGCCCACACTGGCACGCACCTGTCCTGTCTGAAGGTCGGCCACAACAATCCCTGCCGACAGGCGCGGACCGATGAGGCTGACACGCTCCACCGCCAGCCGTTGGAGGGCGGCCTGCCAGTCCTTCTCCAGCGTCGTGCTGATGACGCGGCTGCCCGGCGCCTCACGCGCCAGCTTTCGCGCAAGGTGGGGCGCAAGCTGGGGGAAGGCGCGGCGCCGCTTGGGGACGGCTTCGCGCTTTGCCTCCAGCGCATCGCGGGGGGTGATATGACCTGTGGAAGCAAGCCGGTCGATCACCCTGTCGCGCGCTTTGCGGGCCGCCTCGGGCCGCCTGTCGGGGCGGCGGGCCTCGGGGGATTGGGGCAGCGCAATCAAAAGGGCCGACTGGGCAAGGGTCAGGCGCACAGGCTCGCGGCCGAAATAGGCAAGGCTTGCCGCGCGCACCCCCTCAATGTTGCCCCCATAAGGGGCCGCGTTGAGGTAGATGTCCAAGATCTCGTCTTTGCTGAGGCGCCGTTCCAGCTGTGTGGCGCGCACCGCCTCCACCCCTTTGCGCACAAGGGAGCGGCGGCGGTCGTCCGTCAAAAGGCGCACGGTCTGCATGGTGAGGGTCGAAGCGCCTGAGACCACGCGCCCGCTCGTGACCGCCTGCCACAGGGCGCGCAGGCCGGCGCGGGGGTCGACGCCTTTATGGGTGCGGAAGCGCTTGTCCTCAAAGGCAATCACAAGGTCGATGAAGCGCGGGTCCACTGCCTCCACCGTGACCGGGAGGCGCCAGCGGCCGTTGGGGTCCGTGAAGGCCCGCAAAAGCGCACCGTTCCGGTCCACCACCACCGTGGACGGGGCAGCCCTTTCCATGGGCGGCGGGTGGTGGCGATCAAGGGCGCTGAGGCCGAAAGCGCCTGCAACCACCAGGAAGGCGGCAAGGGCGAAGGCGCGCTCCCACACCGGCGAGACCGGGCGCAAAGGGCTCCCGCTCCACCGC
>JBCDCF010000460.1:0-3797 GCA_039182345.1 Pseudomonadota bacterium | reverse complement strand
GGGGTGCCGCTTTTGCCGCCGACATTGCCCGCAGGCATGGCCTCGACACGGTCCTGTCCTTCGATATGGGCGGCACCACAGCAAAGCTGTGCCTTGTGGACCGCGCCACGCCGCGCACGAGCCGTGCCTTCGAGGTGGCACGGGTCTGGCGTTTCCGCAAAGGGTCCGGCCTTCCCCTTCGCATCCCCGTCATCGAGATGGTGGAGATCGGCGCTGGCGGTGGCAGCCTTGCAGGGGTGGATGAGCTGGGGCGCATCACCGTCGGCCCGCAGAGCGCAGGGTCCGAGCCGGGCCCTGCCGCCTACGGCCGTGGTGGGACGGGGGCGACGGTGACCGACGCCGACGTCGTGGTGGGCCGCATCGACCCCGCCACATTCGCAGGCGGCACCATGCCCCTTGATGACGCCGCCGCAGGCACTGCCCTCGACACGGCCGTCGGCACCCCCCTCGGCCTTGGCACCGTCCACGCCGCCCTCGGTGTGAGCGAGATGGTGGAAGAGACCATGGCCTCTGCCGCCCGCGCCCACGCGGTGGAGGAAGGCACCGAGGTGGAGGGCCGCGCCATGATCGCGTTCGGCGGCGCTGCCCCCCTCCACGCCCTTGCCATGGCCGACAAGTTGGGGATCGACCGCGTCCTTGTGCCCGAAGGGGCCGGCGTCGGCTCTGCCATCGGCTTTTTGCGCGCGCCGGTCGCCTACGAGGTGGTGCGCGGCGGGCGTGCCTCGCTGGCCGAGTTCGACGGCGCCCATGTGGAGGCGATCCTGTCGCGCGGTGAGGCTGAGGCGCGGGCCATCGTTGAAGGCGCTGCGCCCGACGCGCCCCTCACCGTCAGCCGCAAAGCGTCCATGCGTTACCAAGGCCAGGGCCACGAAATCGAGGTGATGCTGCCCGAAGGGAGCGCACAGGACGAGGGTTTTCGCGAGCGCCTGCAAGACGCCTTCGAGACTGCCTATCGCGGCGTCTACGAGCGGCTTGTGCCGGACGGTGTGCCCGAATGCCTGACCTTCTCCGTCAACGTCGCGACCGCTGCCGACCGCGAGGACACGATGCTGGGTGCAACCGAGACAGCCGCAGAGGCAGCGCCCGTCGGCGAGCGCGCCATCGTCGACCCTGCCACGGGCGAAGCCATGAGCGTTCCCGTGTTCGACCGCACACGCCTTCAGACGGGCGCACACATCAATGGCCCTGCGGTGATCGTTGAAGACGAGACCACCATCGTCCTGCCCGCCGCCTTTAGAGCGACGGTGTGCGCGGACGGCACCATCGACTGCCGGCGCAAGGAGAACTGAGATGAGCGCCATCGGACAGATCCGCCTTCAGGTGATGTGGAACCGCCTCATCGCCATTGTGGAAGAGCAGGCAAGCACGCTGGTGCGCGCGGCCTTCAGCCCTGCCGTGCGCGAAGGGGGCGACCTTTCGGCAGGGGTTTTCGACACCAAAGGGCGCATGCTCGCCCAGGCGATCACCGGCACGCCAGGCCACGTGAACACCATGGCAACGGCCGTCGTCCATTTCCTGGATCGGTTCCCCACCCAAACCATGTCGCCTGGCGATGTGTTCATCACCAACGACCCGTGGCTCGCCTCAGGCCACCTTCACGACGTGACCATCGTCTCCCCCGCCTTCCATGACGGGCGCGTGGTGGGGCTGTTTGCGGCCACCGTTCACATTGTGGATGTGGGCGGCCGTGGCATGGGCCCTGACGGACGTTCGCTGTTCGAAGAAGGGGTCTTGATCCCCATCATGCCGCTCGCAAGGGCGGGCGAACTGAACGAGGATCTCACCACAATCCTTTACGCCAACTCCCGCGAGCCCTTTCAGGTGCAAGGGGACCTCCTCGCCATCATGGCGGCGGGCAATGATGGCGCGCGGCGCCTCGGGACCATGCTGAAGGAGTTTGGCGCCGACGACCTCACGGACCTATCGGACTTCATCGTGGACCGGTCCCGTGCGGCAACCCTTGAGGCGCTCGGCAAGCTGCGCCGCGGCCGCTTCACCTCCACGATGACCGTCGATGGCTATGACGAGCCCGTCCACCTTCACGCCGCCCTCGACGTGACGGACGATGGGCTGACGGTGGATTTCGACGGCTCCTCGCCTGAAAGCAGCTACGGCATCAACGTGGTGCTCGCCTACACAAAGGCCTACGCGACCTATGGGCTGATGTGCGGTGCAGCGCCCCGCATTCCCAACAATTTCGGCTCCATGGGCTGCTTTGAAATCAAGGCGCCCGAAGGGTCGATCCTCAACGCTCTGCGCCCTGCGCCCGTCTCGGCGCGCCACATCATCGGCCATGCGCTGCCCGATGTCGTGTTCGGCTGTCTGGACCAGGCGGTGGAAGGCGGCGTCTCGGCCGAAAGCGGGATGATGTGGAACCCTTACGTGCGCGGCAGGCGCGACAGGGACGGCAATGCAAGGCCTTGGGAGCTGTTCCTGTTCAACGCAGGGGGCATGGGCGCACGCCCGCGCCAGGACGGTCTGTCGGCAACGGGCTTTCCAAGCGGCATCAGCAGCATTCCTGTGGAGGCGGCCGAGGGCGTTGCCCCGATCCTCTTCCACCGCAAGGAGCTGCGGCCTGATTCAGGCGGCCCAGGTCGCCATCGCGGCGGGCTCGGACAGATCATCGAGGTGGGGCCGTCGCGCCCTGGCGAGACCCTTGCCGTGTCCGCCATGTTCGACCGCGTGGACAATCCCGCCGGAGGGCGCGGCGGCGGTCAGGCGGGCGCGCCAGGCATCGTGCGCTTTTCAGGCGGTGGCAAAGGCCGCGCGAAGGGGGCGCAGAGCGTTCCGGACGGCGAAACGCTGATCCTTGAGCTTCCAGGCGGCGGCGGTGTCGGCGACCCGCGCGAGCGCGCCCAAAGCGCCATCCGCGCCGATGTGGAGGCGGGCTTTGTGAGCGAAGAGGCCGCGCGCGCCACCTACGGCCTCAGCCCCTCCCCTCCCAAACCGAAGGGCTGACGGGGCCCGACAACGCCCCCCTCCCGCCGCGGTAGGGGGTTGTCCTCATCGGCCGATGCCTCAGTTGCAGGGGTTGCGTGCGGCGCGGCCCTTGCAAGGGCCTGTGCCGACACGCCTGACAGTCAGAGAGGATTTATGTGCGGGTTGTGCGGCGAAATACGGTTCGACGGGTCATTTGCCTCGGTGGACGCTGTGTCCAAGATGGCCGAGGCGATGGCCCCGAGGGGACCTGACGGCGCAGGACTTCTGGCCCGTGACAGGGTCGCCCTCGGCCACCGCAGGCTGACCATCATTGACCTGTCCACCCGCTCCGCCCAGCCCATGACGGACCCTCATCTGGGCCTGTCCATCGCCTTCAACGGCTGCATCTACAACTATCCGCAGCTGCGCGAGGAGCTTGAGGGCAAGGGCTACACCTTCTTCTCCTCAGGCGACACCGAGGTGATCCTCAAAGCCTACCACGCCTGGGGAACGGCCTGTGTGGAGCGCTTCCACGGCATGTTCGCCTTTGCCATCCACGAGCGCGATTCAGGCCGCGTTGTGCTGGCAAGGGACCGTTTCGGCATCAAGCCTCTCTACCTTGCCGAAGGGCCCAAACGCCTGCGTTTTGCCTCCTCACTCCAGGCGCTTCTTGCCGCCGGCGATGTGGATACCAGCATCGATCCTGTCGCCCTTCACCACTATATGTCCTTCCACGCGGTGGTGCCGCCGCCCCGCACCATGGTCAACGGCGTCCGCAAGCTTCCCCCCGCCACCGTGCGCGTCATCGAGACGGACGGCACCTTCAAGGACACCGTCTACTGGCGGCTCGACTTCACCCGCACCGCTGAAGACGTGGC
>JBCDCF010000459.1:0-3798 GCA_039182345.1 Pseudomonadota bacterium | reverse complement strand
GCGCTCACCGATACCCTCATCCAGGCCAAAACCCGCGAGGAGATGGTGACCGCCGCCCGCGCCCTCGACAGGGTGCTGCGCAGCGGCTTCTACTGGGTGCCCCAGTGGTACAAAGGCAGCCACACCACCGCGTTTTGGGACATCTTCGGCCGGCCAGAGGTGAAGCCCCCTTACGACCTGCCGGTCACGACCACCTGGTGGGCGAAGGAGGCCTGACCCATGGCCGCCTACATTCTCCGCCGCCTCCTGTTGATGATCCCGACGCTGTTCGGGGTCATGCTGGTCTCCTTCGCCGTCATCCAGTTCGCCCCCGGCGGGCCTGTGGAACAGGTGATTGCGCAAATCAGCGGCACCGACGTGTCGGCCACCGCCCGCATCTCAGGCGGCACCCCGTCGGGGGATTTTGCCAACACAGCCAGCGAATCGGCCACGGGAGGCGACACCTCCGCCTACCGCGGCGCACAGGGCCTCGACCCTGAGTTCATTGCCGAGCTCGAGCGGCAGTTCGGCTTCGACAAGCCGCCCGTGGAACGCTTCTTCCTGATGCTCGGCAACTACATCCAGTTCGACTTCGGCGAGAGCTATTTCCGCGACATCAGCGTCATCGACCTCATCATCGAAAAGTTGCCCGTCTCCATCTCGCTCGGCCTTTGGATGACGTTCATCTCCTACGCCATCTCCATCCCGCTCGGCATCCGCAAGGCGGTGAAGGACGGGTCGACGTTCGATGTGTGGACCTCAGCCATCATCATCGTCGCCTACGCCATCCCCGGCTTCCTGTTCGCCGTGCTCTTGATTGTCCTGTTCGCAGGCGGCTCGTTCTTCGACTGGTTTCCGCTGAGAGGGCTGACGTCCGACAATTGGGACGAACTCTCCCTCTGGGGCAAGGTGATCGACTATCTTTGGCACCTGGTTTTGCCGCTGATCGCCCTATCGCTCGCCTCCTTCGCAACGCTGACGCTGCTGACCAAAAACTCCTTCCTTGAAGAGATCCGAAAACAGTACGTGATGACGGCACGCATGAAGGGCCTGTCGGAGCGCGAGGTGCTTTACGGCCACGTCTTCCGCAACGCCATGCTCATCATCATCGCGGGCTTTCCTGGCGCCTTCATCTCCGCCTTCTTCGCAGGATCGCTGTTGATTGAGACCATCTTCACACTCGATGGGCTCGGGTACTTAGGCTTTGAATCCATCCTCAACCGCGATTATCCGGTGGTGTTCGGCACCCTCTACATCTTCTCGCTGATGGCGCTGGTGGTGAACCTTGTCACCGACCTCACCTACACCTGGGTCGATCCGCGGATCGACTTTGAGAGCCGGGAGGTCTGAGGATGGAAGACCTCCGCGGCGATCGCGAGAAGACCGACGGCACACCGGTGCGCCCCGCCGACCCCACCAACCCCCGCGCCGCCGACGTTGTGGCCGCAGCCCCTGCAGGCCCCGTCCACGCCAGCGCCACCACGCTGAACCAGCGCCGCTGGCGCATCTTCCGCGCCCACAAAAGGGGCTACTGGTCGCTCTGGATCTTCCTGGTCCTTTTCATCGTGACGCTGTTTGCCGAGTTCATCGCCAACGACAGGCCGCTCTTGATCGTCTACAAGGGCGAAATCCTCTCCCCCGTGCTGGTGGACTATCCTGAAGAAAAGTTCGGCGGCTTCCTGGCGCGGACGGACTATCGCGATCCCTTCATCATCGAAGAGATCGAAGCCAACGGCTGGATGATCTGGCCGCCCATCCGCTACGACTACATTGCCGTCAACTCCACCCCGCCGACCCCGTTCCCTTCAGCCCCGTCCTGGACGTTCACGAAGGAACAGCGGTGCGCTGCCTACGCCGGCGGTGTGAACGACCCGAAGTGCTCCATCTGGAACTGGAACTGGCTCGGCACGGATGACCAGGGCCGCGACGTCCTCGCCCGCATCATCTACGGCTTTCGGATATCGGTGCTGTTCGGCTTGGTGCTGACCGTCCTATCCTCCGTCATCGGCATTGCCGCAGGGGCGGTTCAGGGCTATTTCGGCGGCTGGACGGACCTCTTGTTCCAGCGCTTCATCGAGATCTGGACCTCGGTCAACGCCCTTTACATTATCCTGATCCTGGCTGCCGTCTTCTCACCCAACTTTTTCTTATTGTTAGGAATATTGCTCTTATTCTCCTGGGTGGGACTGGTCGGCGTCGTCCGAGCGGAGTTTTTGCGCGCACGCAACTTCGAGTATGTGACGGCCGCCCGTGCCCTGGGCGTGCGATCGGGCACCATCATGTGGCGCCACCTTTTGCCCAACGCCATGGTGGCGACCCTCACATTCCTCCCCTTCATCATGAACGGGTCCATCACCACCCTCACATCGCTGGACTTTCTGGGCTTTGGCCTGCCGCCGGGCTCGCCGTCTTTGGGTGAGCTGTTGGCCCAGGGCAAGAACAACATTCAGGCCCCGTGGCTTGGCATCTCGGGCTTCATGATCATCGCGTTGATGCTGTCACTCCTCATCTTCATCGGCGAGGCGGTGCGCGATGCGTTCGACCCGCGCAAGACCTTCGCATGAGGCGCCGACCATGACCGAACCGCTCCTCAGAATTGAAGACCTCTCCGTCGCCTTCCACCAGGACGGGCGCACCACGCTGGCGGTCGACCACGTGTCCCTTTCCCTCAACAAGGGAGAGACGCTGGCGGTGGTGGGGGAATCGGGCTCGGGCAAGTCCGTCACCGCGCTGTCGTGCGTGCGGCTGTTGCCCTACCCGTCGGCGACCCACCCGTCAGGGCGGATCTTGTTCAAAGGCAACGACATCATGACCATGTCGCCGCGCGAGCTTCAGTCGCTGCGCGGCAACGACATCACGATGATTTTTCAGGAGCCCATGACCTCGCTGAACCCCCTTCACAGGGTGGAAAAGCAGGTGGGCGAGATCCTGCGCCGTCACCGCGGCATGTCCGACAAACAGGCCCGCGAGCGCACGCTGGAACTCCTCGATGCGGTGGGCATCCAGGACGCTGAAAAGCGCCTCACCGCCTACCCGCACCAGCTTTCGGGCGGCCAGCGTCAACGCGTGATGATCGCCATGGCCCTTGCCAACGAGCCCGATCTTCTGATTGCCGATGAGCCCACAACGGCCCTCGACGTCACCGTCCAGGCGCAGATCCTTGCCCTGCTCAAAGACCTTCAGCAACGCCTCGGTATGGGTCTCCTGTTCATCACCCATGACCTTGGGATCGTGCGCAAAGTGGCCGACACCGTCGCGGTGATGACAGGCGGCAAGGTGGTCGAGACCGGTGCGACGGACGATGTGTTCGACCGTCCGCAGCACGAGTACACCCGCCACCTCCTTGCTGCCGAGCCCAAAGGAAGCCCGCCGTCCCCCAAGCCCGATGCGCCCATTGTGGTTGAGGCGGAGGACCTTAGGGTCTGGTTCCCCATCAAGCGCGGTCTCATGCGCAAGACGGTGGATCACATCAAGGCGGTGGACGGGATCGACCTATCCCTGCGTCGCGGGGAAACCCTCGGGGTTGTGGGCGAATCGGGCTCAGGCAAGACAACGCTCGGCTTTGCCGTGTTGCGCCTCATCGCCTCGAAGGGCCGGATTGTATTCATGGGCGAGCGGATCGATGATCGCTCCTGGTCAAAAATGCGCCCCTTGCGTTCCGACATGCAGATTGTCTTCCAGGACCCTTTCGGCTCCCTCAGCCCGCGCATGTCGGTGGCCGAAATCGTGGCGGAAGGCCTCAAGATCCACTTCCCCGACAAGAGCGCCGAGGAAAGGGACGAGGCGGTGGTCAAAGCGCTGCTCGAGGTGGGGCTCGAT
>JBCDCF010000458.1:0-3805 GCA_039182345.1 Pseudomonadota bacterium | reverse complement strand
CACCTCCCCCGTTGCATGCAGCAGACCCAAGACGCCACGCATCAGCGTCGTCTTGCCTGAGCCCGACCCGCCGACGACGGCCAGCCGCTCCCCCCGCCGCACCACGATGTCGGCCTTGTTCACCACAGGCCGGCCGTGGCGCAAAACGTCCATATCCGCCACCTTGAGGACAGGCGCGCCGTGGCCGGCCTGTGGTGAACAAGGCCGACATCGTGGTGCGGCGGGGGGAGCGGCTGGCCGTCGTCGGCGGGTCGGGCTCAGGCAAGACAACGCTGATGCGTGGCGTCTTGGGTCTGCTGCATGCAACGGGGGAGGTGGCCCTTTTGGGCAAAGGCGTCCAGCCCGGTGCGGCGGTGCTGCGGCGCAAGGTGCAAATCGTCTTCCAGGACCCTGCCACAAGCTTCAACCCGCGCCACAGCGTCGGGCGGATTGTGGCCGAGCCGCTGTTTCGGTCCGGCCTTACCAAGCAGGCGGTGAGCCGAAAGGTGGCGGACGCCCTTCAAAGGGTGGAGATGCCTTCCGACAGCGCGTTGCGAAAACCCCATGCCTTTTCAGGGGGGCAGCGCCAGAGAATTGCCATCGCCCGCGCCCTTGTGACGGAGCCTGACGTGCTCGTGGCGGACGAAGCGGTCTCCGCCCTCGATGCGGCCACACGCTCCACCATCATCACCCTTTTGGACAGGCTGACTCGGGAGTTGGGGATGGCCATCATCTTCATTGCCCACGACCTTTGGCTGGTGAGGGCCTTTGCCGACCGTGTGGCTGTGATGGCCGACGGGCACATTGTGGAAACGGGTGAGACCGAGGCGATTTTCGCAAACCCTCAGCATGCGGCCACAGAGGCGCTGGTGCGTCAGGCCGCCCTTCACGCAGGAGGCGTCGACCCGGCGCTTACGTGAGTTGCGCCTCACCGTCCGACAGGAGCCAAGCGGTGATGGGGCCGATCTGATGCTCCACCATGGTGCGCCCTGTGACGAAGGGCCGGTTCGCTGCAGCCGCAAGGGTGCCAAGGGCGGTGTGGTGAGGGTCTGCCACAATGTCGGCAATCAGCCGCGCGCTGCGGACCTGCGCTTCGGTGAAGGGTGAAGGGTCGCCCTCGGTCATGCCCAAAGGGGTGGCGTTGACCAAAATGTCAGCCTCGCGCCCATCATCGCGCGCCAAGAGTGGCAGACCCGGGAGTGCAGACAACGCGCGGGCGCGCCGCGACGCATCAGGCTCCACCAAGGTGAGGCGGGCGCCTGACGCATCAAGGGTAAAGGCGATGGCAAGCCCGGCACCGCCGCCGCCGGCAAGGCGAACCGTTGCGCCCTCAAGGTCAGCGCCGACGCTGCGCAAGGCGTTGTTAAGGGCAATCCCGTCGAACTGCGCCCCCACCAGTTCCGCTCCCATGCGTTTGACCGCGTTGATGCTGCCTGAGGCGCGCGCCTCATCGGTCAACCGGTCAAGGTGGGGGGCGATGGCATTCTTGTGGGGCATGGTGACCATCAGCCCCAAAATGTCCCTGTCTGCGCGCACATTTTTCATGACGGCGGCAAGGTCGGCGGGCTCCACATGCACCGCCCCCACCGTTGCGGGACGGCCGGCCTTTGCCAAGGCGGCCTCCAAGAGGGGCGGCGTTCTGACCCCTGTGACGGGGGCGCCGATCATCAGGTAGCGCGGCACGGTCACTGGAAATGGTAGACGCCGAGCCGCTCGAAAATCTCGTAGATGCGTTTGGCGTAGCGGCTGAACTCGGGGTACTCGCCAAGGTGAGCGGGCCTTGGACGCGGCAGATCGATGACGATCTCATCGACAATGGTGCCGGGGCTTTTCGACATCACCAACACACGGTCCGACAGGCCCACAGCCTCCTCGATGGAGTGGGTGATGAACAGCACCGTCTTTTGCGTGTCGAGCCACAGCATCTCAAGGTCATGGCGGATCTGTGTGCGGGTGATGGCATCGAGCGCGCCGAAAGGCTCGTCCATCAACAGCATGGACGGCTCGTGCACGAGGGCGCGGGCAATGGAAACGCGCTGGCGCATGCCGCCCGAAAGCTGCCAGGGGTAGCGGTTTTCGGCCCCTTTCAGGCCCAGCTTGTCGAACAGCGCTTCGGCCTGCGCCGTCATCGTCCGCCTGTCGAGCCTGCGGATTTCCTGCTGCAGCATGACGTTGGCAAGGGCCGTGCGAAACTCCAGAAGGAGGTGGTCCTGAAACACGATCCCCACATCGCGGATGGGGGCTGTCAGCCTTTTGTCGTCCACAAGGATGGTGCCATCGGTGGCAGGTTCCAGGCCCGAAACCAGGAGCAGCGTTGTGGACTTGCCGCACCCCGAAGGGCCGATGAGGCTGACGAATTCCCCAGGCGCGACGTTGAGGTCGATGGGCCCCAGCGCATGGTGGGCACTCGCCCCGCTGCCGTAGATTTTGGTGATGCCCGTGGCTGCAATGGAGGCGCCGCGGCGGGACGGGGAGGGAGCGTCAGTCATGAAGGTGGCGCGCCCAGGGCATCAGCCGTCGTTCCCCAAGGGTCATGATGGCGTTGAAGAAGAGGGCGACGAATGCGGTTGCAACGAGGGCGGAGAACAGGAGCGTCATGTCCATAAAGCTGAAGGCGCGCATGATGAGGTGGCCGAGCCCTGCGTCTGAGGCAATGAACTCGGCGATGATGACCCCTTCCACGGCCTTCACAACGCCAATGCGCATGCCGGCGTAAATGTGCGGCATGGAGGCGGGAAGGCGCACGTAGCGGAAGGTCTGCCACCGGTCCGCCCCCATGGAGCGGGTGATGTAGTAAAGCCGCCCGTCCACGGCGCGAAAGCCTGACATGGCATCCACCAGAACGGGGAAGAACGACATCAAGAAGACGATGAGGACCGACACCAAAGGCCCGATGCCGAACCAGATGATGAGGATCGGCCCGATCACCGTTTTCGGCATGATGTTGAGGAAGACGATGACCGGGTAAAGCCCCCGCTCCAGCGCTCCCACCGAGACGATGGCAAGTGCAAGGGGCACGGCGATCACAACGCCAAGGACGAAGCCGCCGACAATGGTCAGCGAAGTGGCCCAGGCGTTTTCCAACAACAAAGGAAGGTCGGCGACGAAGCGGGCCAGAAAGTCCGTCGGTTTAGGGACGAGCCATACGGGCACCTCCCAAAACCTGATCGCCGCCTCCCACAGTCCGAGGAGGAGCCCCACCGCCACGAAAGGGTAGACCAGCGTGCCCGCAACAGCGGCCACAGGCTTCAAAAAGCCTGGCCTTTGTGCGGGCGCACCGACAGCGGGGGACTCCTGACTCACCTCGGTGACCGGCCTCTTAGGGGCAGGTGACCGGCTCGGCCGGCAACAGGTCGTTGGTGTAGTAGTCGGTGACGGGCTTGTCGGTGGAGAAGTCCATGGCGCTCGTCATGACATTATAGATGCCGTCCCAGGTCTCTGGCGGGGTGGCACCGATGGCATCGCCCGTGCCGGCGGGGCAGGCGGAGGCGAAGGAGTAGGTGGCCCCTTGCAGCAAGGCCTCCTTGGTGTTTTCCGTCTCGGGGAAGATTTCAAGGAGGGCGTCCACAGCCGCTTCGGGGTCTTCCATGGCCGCCTGCCAGCCGCGCAAGGTGGCGGCGATGAAGCGGCGATAGATATCCTCATTCTCGGCAATCTTGTCTTCCCGTGCAATCAGGCTGAGGCTGACGAGGGGAACGCCGTGATTGTAAAAGTACATGTTGCCCACATCGAGCCCTTGGGCCTTTAGAGGCACAACGGTGTTTTCAGGCGTTTCGGCAATGGCGTCGATGTCGCCTTTGGCAAGGAGACCAAGGGCTGCGTTTTG
>JBCDCF010000457.1:0-3811 GCA_039182345.1 Pseudomonadota bacterium | reverse complement strand
GCGCTCAAAGGTCTCGCGAACCTTGGTGTCGGTGGCGAGGAGGTCGCTCGCCATCCCCGCCCACTGGCTTCCCTGGCCGGTGAACAGGAAAGCCACTCGCGGCGGTTCATCCGCCACATGTCCAATGGCGCCGCCCATGGGCGCGCGACCGGCCGCCACCTCCCCAAGGGCTTGGCTGAGGCCGCGGTTGTCGGCGCCCACCACGCCCGCACGATGGGCAAACACCGGTCGGCCCACAGCAAGGCCGGCTGCGATCCCCTCCCAGCCGGCCCTCTCCGACACGGCGGTTGCGGCAGCCCCTGCGAGCCGGGATAGGCCGCCTTCGTCAGGTGCGCTCAAGACGACCACCTGGGGGATGATGCTGCCAGCCACATCGCCGCCCTCATCAGGCGCCGCTTCGAGGATCGCGTGGGCGTTGGTGCCCGAAAAGCCAAAGCTGCTGACGGCTGCAAGACGTTTGTTTGCCTCGGGCCAAGGGCGAGGCGCGTCCACCACATCGACGGGGAGCCCATCCCAATCGATCCTTGGATTTCGGCTCACCTGATGGATGGTGGGGGGGAGCTCTCCGCTTTGAAGCGCCAGCACCAGCTTGATGAGGCCGGCAACGCCAGCGGCGGCTTCAAGATGTCCGATGTTGGTTTTGACGGCCCCCAGGAGGAGCGGGTCCTTGCGGCCCTTGCCGTATGTCTTCGCCAGCGCCTGCACCTCGATGGGGTCGCCCAAAGGCGTTCCCGTGCCGTGGCATTCCACCACCTGCACGTCGGCGGGCGACACACCGGCATCGGTGAGGGCGGCCTCGATGACAGCGTCCTGCGCACCTGCATTGGGGGCGGTCAGCGAGCTCGCCCGGCCATCGTGGCCGATGGCAATCCCTTTGATGACAGCGCGGATCCTTTCGCCGGCCTTCAGGGCGTCTGGCAACCGCTTCAGAATGAGGATGCCCACCCCTTCACCGCGCACATAACCATCAGCGCCGGCATCGAATGTGCGGCAGGCGGCCGTCGGGCTCAGCATCCCCGCTTCCGCAAACCCACGGGTCAGCGCATCGGTGATGATGGCGTTGACACCGCCGGCGATTGCCAAGTCGCACTCGCCATTTTGGAGCGCACGGCAGGCGGCGTGGACGGCAACGAGGGAGGCTGAACACGCCGTGTCGATGGCAAGGGCCGGTCCGGTGATGTCGAGGAGGTGGGCAATCCGCCCCACGGCAGCGCTCGGCGCCGTTCCTGTCGTCGCCTGCGGGGTGAAGCCGCTTGTTCCGTGAAAGCGCGCCTCATAGTCGTGGGTCGCCATGCCAAGGAAGATCCCCGTGCGGCGGGGCCGTGAGGCAGGGTCGGCAGCGCCGGCGTCCTCCAGGGCCTGCCAGGTGACTTCCAGCGCATGGCGTTGCTGCGGGTCCATGGCCGCAGCCTCGGCATCGCGAATGCCGAAGAAGGCGGCATCGAACCGGTCGATCCCCTCAATGTAGCCGCCGGCCGGCAGCCCCTCAGCCTCAGGCCGACCAGCGGGCGGGGGGCCGATGGCATTGCCACCCTTTGCAAGAAGGTCGGCGAAGGCTTTCTCGTCCGGCGCGCCCGGAAAGCGGCAAGCAAGACCGGTGATTGCAATTAATGGCCGCGCCACCGGGGTTGCTGCGCGCAAATCGTCAATGCGCCCCTGCAAGCCCTCCACCAGTCGCGCCAGTTGGTGGCCGTCAAGCTTTTCCAGCCTTGCGGCAAGATCGGCGCTCATCGTGCGTCTCGTTCGATGGCGGCGAGGAGTTCTTCCACATCATCCCCTCCACCCGCAGTGGTCTCAACCGCTGGCAGGGGCGCTGATGCCATGGGGCGTCGATCACCGGCCTTCTCGCCCGCCAGGTGGTCGGCAAGCTCGTTGATGGTCGGGAAGTCAAAGGCGATGGTCTCCGGCACGGAGCGGTTCAAAGCCTCCCCCAGGCTAAAGGCAAGTTCGGTGGAGGCGATGGAATCCAGCCCCAGCTCTCCAAAACCTTTGAGGGGGTCGATGGTCTTCGGGTCGGTGTCGAGCCGATCGGCGACCCATGTCCTCACGTAGGCGCGCAGGGCGTGCACCGATGAGGCATCGTCAAGCTTCTCAGCCGCGCTCGGTGTTGCGTCCGGTGCCGGCCCAGAGTGCCATTCGGCGATAATGGGCAACGCACCGCCAAGGAGCGCCGTCATGTTGGCCTTGCGCTGGATCTTCCCGCTTGACGTGCGAAGCACCGACCCAGGATCCACAAGGACAATCCGGCTCACCTGAAGGGAAAGGTCCTGCCACACCGCTTTGGAGATGGCGCTGAAGATCGGGCCGGGGTCATCCTTGCGCCGGGTGCGCTCCAGCTCCTGGACCAGAACAACACGCTCCTCCCCGTTTTCGGTGAGGGAGAAGGCAGCGCCATTGTCGAAGCGCAGCGCATCGTGGGCGTTCTGGGCCACCCGCTCAATGTCTTGCGGGTAGTGGTTGGTGCCTGAGAAGATGATGAGATCTTTGATGCGGCCTGTGACGAACAGTTCGCCGTCATGGACAATACCAAGGTCTCCTGTGCGCAGGTACGCACCGCCTTCCCCGTCAATGGCAACACCGAAGGTCTCAGCGGTCTCGTCAGGCCGCCGCCAGTAGCCGCGTGCAATGGTCGGCCCGCCCACCCAGATCTCACCCACCTTGTCCGGGGCCGCCCGCTTGCACGTGTCAGGGTCCACAATGGCAAGGGGAACGTCGGGGAGCGCTTCTCCTGACCCCGGAATCAAGCGTCCCCCATTGGCCACAACTGCCCGGCCTTCGCCGAGGGCATCGGGGCAAAATGTTTGCAACACCGGGGCCTGCCCCACAGGGTTTGCGGTGACGGCCAGCGTGGATTCGGCGAGCCCATAGGCCGGTGCGAACGCATCCCTGCGGAAACCATAGTCGGCATAGGTGGCGGCAAACCGCTCCATGACGTCCGGATTGATGGGCTCTGCAGCGTTCATGGTCATGACGACGCTCGACAGATCGAGATCAACCCGGTCCTCAGGTTTGACGCGGCGGACGGCAAGATCATAGGCAAAGCTTGGTGCGGCCGAATGGGTGCCTTTGTAGCGGGTCAGCACCTCCAGCCAGCGCTTGGGTTTTTGCAAAAACGTGTTGGGCGCCATCTGCACACAGGACGCACCGCTGAAGAGTGGCTGAAGCAAACCGAAGATCAGCCCAAGATCGTGGAAGGCCGGCAACCAGCTGACCAGCGTCGAGTTTTGGTCGATCCTCCACACCTCGGCCATGCGGGCCATGTCATCCACAAGATTTCGGTGGCTCACCATCACCCCTTTGGGCTGCGCGGTGGAACCGGATGTGTATTGAATGAAGGCAAGGTCTTCGGGATGGGCGATGATCGGCGGCAGCGCAGGATCGGGCGGGATTTGGTCCGTCGCAATCCACGACAGGGCCGACAGGCTGTCACCGGTCTTGCACCAGTCGTCAATTGCGGTGCCAAGCTCAGAATGGGTGAGCGCCACCTGCGCCTCGCTATCCCTTGCAACAGCGTTCAGCCGGTCGGTCAGGCGGTTGCGGCGAGGCGGGTTAATGGGTGTGGCAAGTCGCCCGCACCAAAGGCAGGCCATGAATGCGGCCAGAAACGCGGGACCTGGGTTGTAGACCAGGAGCACGCTCGCCCCCGGCGCGGTCTCGCGCGTCAGAACCTTTGCGATGGCCCCTGCGCGGGTGGCAAGATCGCCCGCTCGCCATGCCAGGTGTTCGCGGCCCGAGCTCTCCACGAAACAGTAACGCCACGGGTCTTGAGGGTCGGCCGCGCACACCTGGCATGGCGAGCGGGCGATCTTGC
>JBCDCF010000456.1:0-3825 GCA_039182345.1 Pseudomonadota bacterium | reverse complement strand
GGCGACCCCCGTCACCTCCGAGCCTGGCCTTGGTGACATTCCGGCGCACAAGGCCCCTGCGGTCATCCATCCTGTGGGCACCAAGCGGGTCAAGCCCGTCCCCTCCTTCCAGTTTGACAAGCGCGAGGACCCTGACGAAGGCTTCCCGGCCGCCCCGCCCGATCTTGACGATCCCCTCTCCAGCATCCTCTTCCAGGATGCGCGCGAGGCGGTGGACGAGGCCCGCCCCACAGGCCGCCGCGGCACGCTGAATGACATGGCCCGCGACAGTGTGGGCAAAGCACTGTCGGAGCTTGAAGACGACCTTGTGGGAGAGGAGGCGTTCGAGGACCCCGACGACCTCGACCTTGCCTTCCACGATGCGGACGATGATGCCCTTCCCGCCTCCCTCAGCCGTGCCGCCATGGGCGACACAGCGCGGGGGCGTAGCGGTTGGCGCCCTAACGGCCTCACCATGATTGCAGGCAGCATCGGCGTGCTGGCCATTGCAGGCGTCGTGGGCTTTACGGTGTTTGCAGGCTCCAGCGACGAGGGCGATGCCCCGCCCATCATCCGCGCCGATGCCCGCGACGTGAAGGTGCGCCCGGAGGACGATGCCGGCCAAAGCGCACGCCCCGACATTGCCGAGCGTGCCGACATTGGCGAGGATGGCCGTCTGGTCCTTCCCGACGAGGTGACGATTTCCACCGCCGAGCCCGCCTCAACGGTGCTTGATGAGCCCGGCTTGATTTCCCGCAGGGTGCGCACGGTGGTGGTCAAGCCCGACGGCACCATCGTTCCCGCCGATGACAGCAACGTTGAGGCTGCACAGGCGGTGGCGGAGAGCGCGGCGCAAGAGCCCGCAGAGCCCTCGCCCGATCGCGGATTTTCTATCCCCTCCAGCGATGCCCCCGCGCCCACGCCCGAGGTGGCGGTGGCCCCTGCGACCCCTGAGGTGAGCGACGAGGCGCTTCCGCAGCGCCCCTCTGACAATGCCATCGCCTTTGCTCCCTCGGTGCCAACCCCTGAGGAGGTGGACGGGCAGACCGAAACCATCGATCAACTGATCGGCGGTGTGACGGAGGAGGCCGCGCCGCTTCCCTCAGGCGTGCCGCGCCGCCGCCCGGCACCGCCGCCGCGGCGCCAGCAGGCTGCCATTGCCCCCAGCGCCGCCACCCAGACGGCTGCACCGAGGACGACCGCGCCCCAGACGGCTTCGCCCCAAGCACCTTCACCGCAAGCGCCCGTGGATCTCACCGGACCTCAGAGCGCGGCCGCACCAGCCCGTCAGGCGCCCGCCACACGGGCACCGGCCAGAAGCGGCGACATTCAGACAGGCGTGTTGCGGCCCACCTCCCCTGGTGCAACACAGCGCCAGCCCACGGCCGCCGCTGCCGCCCCCGCCCCTGCCGCCACCACCAGTGCAGGCCCCTGGGGCGTACAATTGGCCTCCCAGCGCACCCGCGCCGATGCACAGCGCTCGGCTGCGGGCTTGAAGTCGCGTTACGCGTCCATTCTGGGCGGGGCCGAACCTGTGATCATGGAAGCCGACCTTGGCACACGCGGTCGCTTCTACAGGGTGCGCATTGCCACAAGCACCCGCCAGGAAGCGGCGCGGCTTTGCACCCGGCTCAAATCGGCAGGCGCGGACTGCTTCATTGGACGCAATTGAGCCCACACGTGAGCGCGCCCCTGATCGTCGGCCTTAAGGGCCAAACCTTATCGGCGAACGAGCGCGCCTTCCTTGCTGATGTGCGCCCCTGCGGCATCATCGTGTTTGCGCGCAATCTGTCGGACGATGGCGACAAGGTCCGCGCGCTGATTGACGGTGCGCGCGAAGCCGCCGACTGCCGCCTTGTTCTGGTGGACCAGGAGGGGGGCCGCGTCCAGCGCCTCAAGCCACCCCTTGCACCGTTGATGCCCCCTGCCGCCGCCATCGGCGCCCTCCACGCCAAAGACGCCATTGCCGGCCGCCGCGCCGCCTACCTTGCAGGCCGCCTCATCGGCCATGACGTGGCGCGCCTGGGGTTCACAGCCCCATGCCTTCCCGTGGCCGACGTTCCCGTCGAAGGCGCCCACGATGTGATTGGCGATCGCGCCTATGCCCGCGACCCTGCAGCGGTGGCCGGCCTTGCGGCGGAGGCGGCCAAGGGCGTTCTGGCAGCAGGGTGCGTCTCCGTCGTCAAACACATTCCAGGCCATGGCAGGGCCGGTGTGGACAGCCACCACGACTGTCCTGTGGTGGATGCGCCGATGGAGGAGCTTGAGCGGGACTTCACGCCGTTCAGAATTCTCGCCGACCTGCCTGCGGCGATGACCGCCCATGTGGTCTACACCGCCATCGATCGCGAACGGCCTGCCACCGTGTCGCCGGCAGCCATCCAACTCATCCGCGACCACATCGGCTTCGGCGGCTTGTTGATGACCGACGACATCTCCATGGGGGCGCTGAAAGGCTCCATCGGCGCCAATGCCGCGGCTGCCCTCAGCGCCGGGTGCGACATCGTCCTCCACTGCAATGGCGTGATGGACGAGATGACCACCATTGCCGCCGCCCTCCCCGAGATGGGCGAGGCCGCCCAGGACCGTCTTGCCAGCGCACTGGCGGCCATCGGCCCTGGCGACCGCGCCCACGCCGACACCTTGCGTGACGAGCTCGCCGCTCTATTGGCCGTCGCATGAGCGAGATCGACCCCTTCGAAGATCCGCCACGGGTCAAAACGCCTGAGGATAGCGAGACCCTCCACGTGGACGTCGATGGTTTTGAGGGCCCGCTCGATCTTCTCCTGGCGCTCGCCCGCTCCCAGAAGATCGACCTGACGCACATCGCGATCCTGCCCCTTGCCGAGCAGTATCTGGCGTTCGTGGAGAACGCCAAGGCGCTGAGGATCGAGCTTGCGGCCGACCTACTCGTCATGGCCGCCTGGCTGACGTATCTGAAGTCCCGCCTCATCGCCCCCCAGGAGGAGGACGAGGAGGAAGACGCCCGCGACATTGCCGAAGACCTTGCCTGGCGCTTGCGCAGGCTTGAGGCGATGCGCGAGGCGGCCGATGCACTCTTTGCCCGCACCAGGCTTGGCGTCCACCTCTTCCCCCGCGGGGCGCCCGAAGCACCCGTGATCCATCGTTCGGCCACGTGGAAGGCCTCCCTATACGATCTCCTCGCCGCCTACGGCGATGTGCGCCAGCAAGAGATCGTCCGCGACATGACGATGGAAAAGCGCCCGGTCTTCTCGCTGGTGGACGCGCGCGAAATCATGGAGCGGGTGGTGGGCCGCAACGCGGACTGGTTGCCCCTTGAAGTGATCGTGCGCTCCATGCCAAGCGGACATGACCGCAGGGCGTTGCTCGCCAGCACCTTCGGCGCCACGTTGGAGATGGCCCGGGAGGGCGCCATCTCCGTGCGCCAGAGCGGTCCGTTCGCCCCCCTTTATGTGCGCGGCGCCTCGGGCACGGCCGGTGAGGGCGCCGGGGAGAATGGCGCAGGAGAAAAGAGCGATGGCTGAGCCAGTCACCCTGTTTCACGGCGATCCGCAACAGGGGGAATCGCTGCGCCGGCTGGAGGCGATCCTGTTTGCCTCAGCAACGCCCCTCTCCCTTGAGGCCATTGGCGAAAGGCTGCCTGACGAGGTCGACCTTCCAGGGCGCATCAAGCAGCTTCAGGCCGTCTACGCCAACCGCGGCGTAAACCTTGTGGAGGTGGCCGACGGCTGGGCCTTCCGCACCGCCCCCGACCTTGCCGACCTGATGACGGCCGAGCGCACCGACCAAAGGCGCCTGTCGCGCGCGGCCATGGAAACCCTTGCCATCATCGCCTACCACCAGCCTGTCACACGGGCGGAGATC
>JBCDCF010000455.1:0-3826 GCA_039182345.1 Pseudomonadota bacterium | reverse complement strand
TGCTTCAGGCCCACAACATTGGCCACCACTTTGTTGTCACGGTGAGTGCCGACGAGGCCGCCTCAAAGCCCTCCCCCGACATGGTGTTCAAGGCAATGGAAGCTGCCGGCGGCGCGCCAGAGCGCACCGTCGTCGTGGGCGACACCACCTTCGATATCGAAATGGCAAAAGCTGCAGGCACCCATGCCATCGGCGTCTCCTGGGGCTACCACCCCACCGACGCGCTCGTTGCAGCAGGCGCCACCCATGTGGCCACCACCATGGGCGCCCTGCGCCAGATGGTGGACACGCTCTTGCCGCCCTCCACCACCCCAGGCGGAGCCTGAGAATGGCCACCGACAGCGAACAGGGACCCCTCCGCCGCTTCTACAACAAGGTGAGCGTTGCTCCAGCCGAGGGTGGCGCCGTTGTCATCCATCTGGACGGACGGCCGGTCAGAACGCCGCAAAGGGAGACCCTTGCCGTCCCCCCCTCCCTCGGCGAGACACTGGCTGAGGAGTGGCGCTCCCAAGGCGAGCACATCGACCCCACCACAATGCCCCTCACACGCCTTGCCAACACCGCCATCGACGGTGTGGCCTGGCGCAGGCAAGCCGTGCGTGGCGACATTGCCGCAATGGCGGAGACCGACCTTGTGGTCTACCGCGCCGATTGGCCCGCGGGCCTTGTGGAGCGCCAGAAGGCTGCGTGGGACCCCATCGTGGCGCACGCAGAGAGGCGCTTTGGCCTTCGCATCGTCCTTGCCGAAGGCGTCATGCCCGTCAGCCAGGACGAGCGACTCCAGCAAGGCGTCGAAGCGGCGCTGGGCGACGATCCGTTGCGCCTAGCCGCCCTCCACCAGCTCACAACGCTGACGGGAAGCGCCCTCACCGTCCTTGCCCATATCGACGGCGCCATCGACTTTGAGACCGCCTGGGCCATCGCCCATGTGGACGAGGACTGGAACATCAAAGAGTGGGGCGAGGACGCAGAGGCTGCCGCCCGCCGCGCCCTTCGCAAGCGCGATGCCGCCCTTGCCGCCACCGTCCTTGCCGCCACCGCCGGTTAAGCGCTTTTGCATCATCCGCGCGCCCTGGCGTTGACGGGGCGCACCGCAACGGGCCACCTTCACACCGGTTGTGGACCGCATCCCCCTCGCCGCTTCCGGCGGTGGATCAGGGGCCGCGCACAAAGGCGGGACGAGGCATGAAAGAGGTCTTGGTGGAGTTGGAGCGCCGGCGTGCCGAGGCGCGTGCCGGCGGCGGCGAGCGTCGGATCGCCGCCCAGCACGAGCGCGGCAAGCTGACCGCGCGCGAGCGGCTCGAGGTCCTTCTGGACGAAGGCTCGTTCGAGGAGTTCGACATGTTCGTCGAGCACCGCTGCACCGACTTCGGCATGGAAAAGACCAAGTATCCCGGCGATGGCGTCGTCACGGGCTGGGGCACCATTTCGGGCCGCACGGTCTTCGTGTTCGCCAAGGACTTCACCGTCTTCGGCGGCTCCTTGTCCTGGACCCATGCGGAAAAGATCATGAAGGTCCAGGACATGGCGCTGCGCAACCGCGCGCCCATCATCGGCCTGTTCGATGCCGGCGGCGCGCGCATCCAGGAGGGTGTTGCAGCGCTCGGCGGCTATGGCGAGGTGTTCCAGCGCAACGTCCTTGCCTCAGGCGTCATTCCGCAGATTTCCGTCATCATGGGGCCGTGCGCGGGGGGCGATGTCTACTCGCCCGCCATGACCGACTTCATCTTCATGGTGAAGGGGTCGAGCTATATGTTCGTGACCGGCCCCGAAGTGGTCAAAACCGTCACCAACGAAACCGTCACCTCAGAGGAGCTTGGCGGCGCCTCCGTCCACACCACGCGCTCGGCCGTTGCCGACGGCGCCTTTGACGATGACATTGCCGCCCTTGCCGCCGTCAGGGACCTGGTGGACTACCTGCCGGCCTCCAACATGGTGGAGGCGCCAGAACTCCTCACCCGCGACCCGTCCACACGGGTGGAGAACTCCCTCGACACCCTCATCCCCGACAGCCCCACAGCCCCTTACGACATGCACGAGCTGGTGGAGAAGGTTGCCGACGAGGGTGCGCTGTTCGAAATCCAGCCCACCTTCGCCAAGAACATCATCACCGCCTTCGGGCGCATCGACGGGCGCACCGTGGGGTTCGTGGCCAACCAGCCCCTGACGCTCGCGGGGGTGTTGGACTCCGACGCATCACGCAAGGCAGCCCGTTTCGTGCGGTTTTGCGATGCCTTCTCCATCCCCCTCGTGACGTTCGTGGATGTGCCTGGCTTCCTCCCAGGCACCGCGCAGGAGTATGGCGGCCTCATCAAGCACGGGGCAAAGCTCCTCTTCGCCTATGCCGAGGCAACCGTGCCGAAGGTCACCGTGATCACCCGCAAAGCCTATGGCGGCGCCTATGACGTGATGGCGTCGAAACACCTAAGGGGCGATGTCAACTTTGCCTGGCCGACGGCCGAGATTGCCGTGATGGGCCCGAAGGGCGCTGCCGAAATCCTCTACCGCGCCGAGCGGGACGATGCTGAGGCCCTTGCCAAGCGCATCAGCGACTATGAGGCGCGCTTTGCCAACCCGTTCGTTGCCGCCGAAAGGGGCTTCATCGACGAGGTAATCCTGCCCCACTCCACCCGCCGCAGGGTGGCCCGCGCGCTGCGCCTGTTGCGCGACAAGGAGCTCGACAACCCCTGGCGCAAACACGACAACATCCCCCTGTGAGCGCTGCAGGAGACATTCATCCCCACCCGGGGCCTGCCGGTCTCGGTCATGGACAGTCTGGCGTGCTGTTGCGTAAAACGGTCGCACGGACGGTGGTCGAGGTCAGAGCCTAACGATGTTCCAGAAAATCTTGGTGGCCAACCGCGGCGAGATCGCCTGCCGGGTGATGACGACCTGCCGAAAGCTCGGCATTGCCACAGTTGCCGTCTATTCCGATGCCGACCGCCACGCCCCCCATGTGGAGATGGCCGACGAAGCGGTGCGGATCGGCCCGCCGGAGGCCGCCAAATCCTACCTCGACATCGGCGCCATCCTTGACGCCTGCAAGGAGACAGGCGCGGAGGCCGTCCACCCAGGCTACGGCTTTTTGTCAGAGCGGGCCGCCTTCCCAGAGGCGCTGGCGGAGGCGGGCATCACCTTCATCGGCCCCAACCCCGCCGCCATCGAGGCGATGGGCGACAAGATTGAATCCAAGCGCCGCGCGGATGCGGCAGGCGTTTCCACCGTCCCCGGCGGCGCCGGCGCCTTGGAGAGCGCGGAGGAGGCTTTGTCGGTGGCCGAGGAGATCGGCTATCCGGTGATGATCAAGGCCTCCGCAGGGGGTGGCGGCAAAGGGATGCGCATTGCCCACAGCGCCGATGAGGTGCGCGAGGGTTTCGACAGGGCACGCTCCGAGGCGGCGAGCTCCTTTGGCGATGAACGCGTCTTTGTGGAAAAGTTCATCGTCGATCCGCGCCACATCGAAATTCAGGTGCTGGGCGACAAGCACGGCAACGTCATCCACCTTGTGGAGCGCGAATGCTCCATCCAAAGGCGCAACCAGAAGGTCATCGAGGAGGCCCCCTCACCGCTACTGGACGAGGCGACCCGCGCCAAGATGGGAGAGCAGGCCGTCGCGCTCGCCAAGGCCGTCGGCTACGATTCAGCCGGCACGGTGGAGTTTGTGGCAAGCCAGGATGCCGACTTCTACTTCCTTGAGATGAACACCCGCCTTCAAGTGGAACATCCGGTGACCGAGGCCATCACCGGCATTGATCTGGTCGAATGGCAGTTGCGTATCGCGCGGGGCGAGACCCTGACATTGGCGCAATCGGATGTGCCGTTAAAC
>JBCDCF010000454.1:0-3837 GCA_039182345.1 Pseudomonadota bacterium | reverse complement strand
GGCCTCCGCCGGGGGCGCAGCCTCCACCGGCGCGGCGGGGAGCGCTTTGGGCTCGGCCAGGGCAACGCCTGTGTCATTGGGCGTTTGCACACCGTCGGGACGGTCCCACCGGGCCACGAAAGCGGCAATGCGCGGGGCAATCTCCTTGCGGAAGCGCGAGCCGTTGAACACGCCATAGTGGCCGACGCCAGCCTGCTCATAGTGCTGGTGCTTTTCGTCGGCAAGGTTGGGAGTCAACTTGTGGGCGGCGCGGGTCTGGCCGAGGCCGGATATGTCGTCCTTCTCACCCTCCACGGTGAAAATGGGGGTGTGGCGTATGGCGGACGGATCCACACGCACGTCGCGGTGCATCATCTCCCCTTTGGGAAGGAGATGGCGCAGGAACACCGTGTCGACGGTCTGCAAGTAAAACTCGGCCGTGAGGTCCATCACCGACAGGTACTCGTCGTAGAACTCGCGGTGTTTTTCGGCGCCGTCCCCGTCGCCCGAGACCAGGTGGTTGAAATAGTCGTAGTGGGCGTTCATGTGCCTGTCCAAGTTCATGGTCATGAACCCGGTCAGCTGCAAAAACCCAGGATAGACCCTGCGCCAGACCCCTGGGTGCGGGAACGGCACGGTCATGATGACGTTGCGGCGGAACCAATCAAGATCGCGGCCTGCGGCGTAGGTGTTGACTTCCGTCGGGCTCTCGCGCGTGTCGATGGGACCGCCCATCAGCGTGATGGATCGGGGCAAGCCCTTTTCCTGCCGCGCCTCCAGCACGGCCGTTGCGGCAAACACAGGAACAGCCGGCTGGCACACCGCCACAATGTGCAATGCGCCCCGGAAATGGTCGATAATGTCGACCATATAGTCCACATACGTGTCCAGATCGAACCGGCCTTCGGCGAGCGGCACCATGCGCGCGTCAATCCAGTCGGTGATGTAGACGTCATGCTCGGGCAGCAGCGCCTCCACCGTGCCGCGCAGAAGCGTTGCGTAGTGGCCCGACATGGGCGCCACAATCACAACTGCGGGCTGATTGGGGATAGGCTTGCCGCGGCTCAGCTTTTGAAAGTGCACCAGGCGGCAGAACGGACGCTCCCAGACGATTCGCTCGTCAACGTCCACCGTCTCACCGTCGACGGTGACGGTATCAACGCCGAACTCGGGCTTGCCGTAGCGGCGGGTCAGTCGCTCAAAGACATCGCCGGCGGCTGCGATCTGTTTGCCGAAGTCAGTGTGAGACCAAGGGTTAAGGGGATTCTTGTAGTAAAGGCGGATGGCGTCGTTCAGCGCACGGGCAGGGGCAAGGAAGACGTGATTCCATTCATAGACGTGGTAGTACATGCATCCTCGCTGACACCCACTCCGGCCGAGTAGGACTTTGCACCTTTATTTTGCGGTGCAACATATCGCGCTTTACAGAGCTGTTGGCAAGTTTGCCTGACACGGAGTGCACCATTTGAGCGACTCGGCCGCCTTTGAATGGGACGAACACGTTGTCCGCGTCCGCACGCTTTTGCTGCTGCGGTGGCTGGCCATTGGCGGGCAGTTGGCGGCCATTGTCTTCGTCACGGCGGGCCTTGGATTTACGATGCCCACGGCCGCTTGCCTGGGGCTTGTGGCGATTTCCGCCTGGTCCAACGTGTTCCTGCGTTTTTGGTTTGCCGACGACCGCAGGATGCCGGAAGCCTGGACCGCCTGGGTCATGGGGTTCGACATTGTCCAACTGGCCGCGCAACTGGGGCTGACCGGCGGGCTCACCAACCCGTTCTCCCTCCTCATCATCGCCCCCGTCATGGTCTCGGCGACCACCTTGTCGGCCCAGCGCACCATCACGCTGGGGGCGGTGGTCCTGTTGTCGGCAACGCTTCTTGCGGTCTTCCACCTGCCCTTGCCGTGGTTCCCTGGGGAGGTGTTCAACCCCCCGTTCCTGTTCGTGGGCGGGGTGTGGCTTGCCCTTGTGTGCAGCCTCACCTTCATGGGCACCTATGCGTTCCGCGTCGCCGAGGAGCGCCGCCAGCTCGCCAATGCCTTGTCGGCCACGGAGGTGGTGCTGGCGCGCGAGCAGAACCTCCACGCCCTCGACGGGCTGGCCGCTGCCGCCGCGCACGAACTTGGCACGCCCCTTGCCACCATCAGCGTGGTCACCAAGGAGCTTGAACGCGAGCTGGACCCCCAATCGCCCATCGCAGATGACATTCGCCTCTTGCGCACCCAGTCGGAGCGCTGCCGCGACATCCTGCGCAAACTCAAAACGCTGGGGGAGGATGGCGGCAGCCCCCTCACCCGCCTCAGCGTTCAAATGCTGATTGAAGAAATTGTCGCACCTTATCGTGGCGGAGATGTGGACCTTGTGGTGGACCTTGAGGGGGACAGGCACACGCAGCCTGTGCTGGCCCGCAATCCCGCCATCCATTACGGCCTCGGCAACCTTGTGGAGAACGCGCTGGACTACGCCAGAACCACCGTCACCGTTGCCGCGCGCTGGGACGATGGCCCGCTGACACTGTCCATCCTCGACGATGGACCGGGTTATGCCGACGACATTTTGGACCGTCTGGGCGACCCGTTCGTCAGCGCGCGGGTGGAAGACAGCATCGGCGGCGGCTTGGGGCTCGGCATTTTCATCGCCAAGACCCTGCTGGAGCGCACAGGCGCAAAGGTCACCTTCAGGCGTGGATCGGGGGCGAAAGCCACCGTGTCATGGTCACGGGATGCCCTTTCCAAGATCACGGCTACGTGAGGTGGTCATCCACGGCGCCAAAGCACTCGTTTCTATCCCTGACAGAGTCTATCTGACAGAACGAGGCCGAAGCAAAACGAAACCATAACGCGTGAAAGGTGGCAGCCAACGCAAGCTTGCGCGCCATGCCTTTAACGTGAATGGTTCTGCGCGAGCGGAGCCGGCCTTAAGAAAGGTGTAGGTGAATGATGCACGAACAGGCTCGAGAGGGGGACGCGATGCCCGCAGAGCGCGGGCGTCTGCTGATTGTCGACGACGATGCCGCCTTCGGAACGCGCCTCGCGCGCGCCATGGAAAAACGCGGCTTCGTGACGGAAGTGGCCGAAAGCGCGGCCGATGCCGCGGCGATGACGGAACGGAACCCACCGGACTACGCGGTGGTGGACATGCGCCTTGGCGATGGAAACGGCCTTGAGGTTGTGGAAAAGCTGCAAAGCCGCAAGCCAGACGCCCGCGCCATCATCCTGACCGGCTACGGCAACATTGCAACGGCCGTGACGGCTGTGAAGCTCGGCGCGGTGGACTACCTGTCCAAACCCGCCGATGCGGACGATGTGTTGGCCGCCCTCACCCGTGAGGTGGACCAGCGCCCGACCCCACCGGAAAATCCCATGTCTGCCGACAGGGTCCGTTGGGAACACATCCAGCGCGTTTACGAAATGTGCGATCGCAACGTGTCCGAGACCGCGCGGCGGCTCAATATGCACAGGCGCACGCTTCAGCGCATTCTTGCCAAACGCGCGCCGCGCTAATCAGGCCAAAGGCTCGGCGCTGTCGCCGGGCCCCACCGCGCGGCACCACGCCGGGAGCGATGCGGCGAGCTTCCCCCTGTCGTTCTACTCGCCGCACACGCGCTGGGGCATCCACTCCAACTGGCGCTCCAACAAATACATGCTGCGCCTGCAGCGCGGCGTCCCGAACGTCTATATAAGCCCGAAACTTGCGGCTGCGCGCCGCATTACGGACGGCTCGCGGGTGCGCATCTTCAACGGCATTGGCGAATTCTTCGCGATGGCGAAGTTTTATCCGAGCATGCCCGAGGCGTCGCTGATGATGGAGCACGGCTGGGAACCCCACCAATACGAGCAGAACAAGCCGATGAACAACGC
>JBCDCF010000453.1:0-3841 GCA_039182345.1 Pseudomonadota bacterium | reverse complement strand
GCCAAGGTCATGGCGATGAGAAGCGCGCCGAGGAGGTAGCGGAGCGTTGTGTGCGCTGTGCGGGCAAGGCGTTGGAGCATGGCGGCGTCGGCCGGGATCGAGGCGAGCGCCGCCTCTCTCACCGGCTTTCCTCCAGCGCTTTGCGCACCGCCACAAGCGCCTTGGCGCGTTTTGCTGTCAGCGCCTTGATCTCATCTTGGGTGTAGGCGCGAAGGCCCTCCCCCGTCTTCAGGCCAAGTTTGCCGGCCTCGGTGTGGGCGGCGATGATGGGGGCCACGTCCTTGCGGTCGGAAAGCTCCTGATTGAGGAAGCTTGCGACGGACTTATAGATGTCGAGCCCTGCCATATCGAGAAGCGCCATAGGCCCCACGACGGCAAGCTTGTAGCCGATGCCCCAGGACACGCACGTGTCCAGCGCATCGGGCTCGACGACTCCCTCGTCCACAAGGTCCAGCGCCTCGCGCATGATGGCGTAGAGGATGCGGTTTTCCACAAAGCCCGGCACATCGCGCTTCACCAGAACGGGCAGGTAGCCGATGGCGGTGATGAAGTCCTGCACCGCCTTGGTGGTCTCCGGCGCGGTGTGCTGGCCGGGGATCACCTCAATCATCGGGATGATATGGGGCGGGTTGGACCAATGCATCCCGGCCATTCTTCCCGGCTTTGCCATCCCCTCCTGAAGGCCCGTGATGGGAATGCCTGAAGTGTCCGACACAATCAGCGCGTCGTCGGCCACAAGGGGCTCCACCTCGTTGTAGAGCGCCTTTTTGATGGCAGGGTCTTCGGGGACGTTTTCGATCACAAGGTCCGCCCCCCCCACAGCGTCTTTGAGGGTGGGGACGAAGTTGACCGTGCCTTTGGCAGGGGGTTTGCCGAGGGCGTCCAACACCCCTTGCGCCATGGGAAGCATGGTCCCGGCGCGCTCGATGGCGGCAGGGTTCACGTCCGTGCCGGTGACGGTGCAGCCGGCCCGCGCAAGGGCAGCAGCCATCCCCGGGCCCATGGTGCCAAGGCCGAGGATGGCAACGGATTTGATGGGCCTTCCCGTCACGCCGCCTCGGCGATGGCGCTGGGCTTGGCGCCGATGGCCACCTGGAAGGCAGGGCGCTCGGCCATGGCAGCCATCCACCGCTCAAGCTCGGGCAGGGCGGGCCTGTCGATGGGAAAGTCCAGGCACCGCTTCAACACGGGCGCGCAGGCGATGTCGGCAAGGGTCAGGCGCCCGAGGGCGAGGAACGTGCGGTCCTTCAGGTGACCGTCCGCCATCTGCAGTGCGGCGCTCAGGGCCTTGGCGTCGGTGTCGAACTGGGCCGAACGATCCCGCGGGTCCTTCTTCAGATCCTTGAAGAGGGTGAGGTAAGGGGCATTCACCGTGGCCAAAAGCCAATCCATCCACGGCTCCACCTTTGCCGTCTCCGAGGGCGTGTCGCCGCGCAATGCGGGCGATAGCGTTGCCGACAGGTAGCGCAGAATGGCGTTGGACTCCCAGACCACCACATCCCCATCCACCAGGGTGGGTACCTTGCCTGTGGGGTTCATCCCAAGATACTCAGGCGTCGCCGTGTTGTTGAACTGACGGCTATAGTCTTCGCGCCGGTAAGGCACGCCCATTTCTTCCATGAGGAAGATGACTTTTTGCACATTGCCTGACGTGGCACGGCCTAGAACGCGAATCATTTGGGTCTCGTCGGTTGGGGCGGTTTTGCGAAGCGATGTGAGCTTGATGACCGTTGGGCTCAACAATGACGTGGCATCGGCGAGGGCGCGCAACATGACAGGGCCACCCTAGCGGTCTAACGGCTTGTAAGCGACGCAGTCGATCTCGATCTTCGTGCTGATCGCTGCGCGCGCCTCGACGGTGGTCCGCGCCAACGCCGCATTGGTAAAGTACTGGGCGAACACCTTGTTGTAGCGGCCGAAATCGCGCGTGTCCTCAAGGTAGGTGCACACCCGCACCACATCATCAAGGCTTGCCCCGTCTTCGGCGAGAACGCGCTTGATGGCCTCGATGGTGCCTGCGGTCTCCTCCTCGATGGTGCCCGAAATCATGTTGCCGTTCTCGTCCTTGGCCACCTGGCCTGAGACAAAAATGAAGTCGCCCGCGCGCACGGCAGGGTGGAACGGCAGGTTGGGGTTCTTCTTGCCTATGGGGTAGCGCACAGCGCGGTCAGCCATTGCACGGTCCTTCAGACGGTCGCTTCTATGATGTCGACGCCATGGACGCGGTCGATCAGGTAGATCAGACCGCGCTCGTCGATGGTGACGTCGTTTGACGAAGGTCGCTCGCCGCCCGCAGGGGCATCGGGGCGGTAGTGGCCCACTTCGCGCGGGGCGAAGGGGTCCTTGATGTCGAAGATCCTCAGCCCCTGGGCGAACCAGGCGAACGGGATGATGGTGCCGTTAAAGCGCTCCGAGGGCTGGTGGCAGCCTGTCATGGGCGGCTGTGGCGCGCCGTCGGTGTCCACACCTTCCACGTTGATGGTGGAGATGGGGGTGGGCATGCGCTCTTCGGTGATGTCGTAGACCCAGGCGAAGGCGGGGGCGGCCGGCCAAAGCTTTGCCACGTCCTCGTCGGCCACCACCATCACCTTGCGGCCCTTCAAGGGGTCGGGGATCGGAAGGCAGGTGTGTGTGGGGTGGGGGAAGGACGGGCTGGTGTTCAGGTGCGCGATGGCCTTCGGCTGGCTGAGGTCCGAGATATCAAGGATATAAAGGCCGTGGTGCCAGTAGCTGACGTAGAGCCTGTCGCCCATCCGCAAGGGGTGGTGGCAGCGCGGCGGCACCCAGTTGTCCCATGGATAATCCTCGCCTCCGGCAGCGTGTTGGCCGGGGATCCACCACCGCCCCACCTCTTCAGGTTTTGAGGGGTCGGCAAGGTCGAGGATCATCACGAAGTTGCCCACATAGCCGTCGGCGGTGGGGGAGATGTAGGCGTAGCGCCCGTCAAAGTCGTATCGGTGGACGCCGCGACCGCCTGTGCGCCACTTGGTGATCTCGCGTGGGTTGGACGGGTCGCGCACATCGTAAATGCCAAGGCCGCCGCCGAAGGTGGGGTCACCGTCCTGGCCAAGCTTTTCGTGGTTAACGATCATCACGTCGTTCGCCACGCGCACCTTGTGGGAGTGCCAGCCCTCGGGCAGGTCGATCCGCGCCAGCTGCTTGGGGTTGGAAGGGTCCGACACATCGTAGATGGAGGTGCCTGATGGGGAGCGCATGTGCCCCACATAAAGCGTCGTGCCCTCCACCCAGACCTGGCCGCCGCCCGGGCAGTCGATATGGCCCAGAAGGCGTGTGTTCAGTGCGTCCGCCACGCTCAAAAGGTCCGGCTGAGGGGCGCTTTGGGGGCGCCCCTTGGTGTCGCGGTGCGAGGTCCCATCAACGGTCCGACAGGATGACGGTGTCGCCGGACGCGTCTTTCCCCCAACGCTTGAAGAGGTTGAAGGCTTTGAGCGCAGGCTCGTCGGACGCCACGAACAAGATGGCAGGCTCGGTCTCCGACGCGTTCACGTGCTGGCACCAGCTGCCGCCGGGGACGGCCATGGTGTCGAACGCGTTCCATGTGTGGGTCTTGCCGTCCACGATCGAATGGCCAGCCCCCTCGAACGGGGCGACCAGGAGGCTTGCGGTCTGCCGCAAAGGCTGGGTCTTTTCGCAGGGACGCAGCATCTGGACAAAGAAGGTGATGGTCTTGAACACAGGCGCGCCTGTGGTGGGGTCGATATACTCCACCATCAGCGCCTCATACGGGTCGCCGTCCCAGTCCTTATGCTTTTCAAGGATCTCACGCATCATGTCCCAGCGGTAGACATACATGGGCGATGCTGCGCGGGTGCCGCGGGTG
>JBCDCF010000452.1:0-3846 GCA_039182345.1 Pseudomonadota bacterium | reverse complement strand
CCCAGCGTCATGAAGCCGACGATGGCATCGCCGTCTTGGGCCACGAACCCCAGCTGCCCATTCAGACGCGCGCGCCAGACGTCGCGGTCGAGGGGCGCCAGCGACCAGGCGTTGCGCTGCGCCGTGGTGTAGTCGCCCGCCGTTGCCCGCTGAACCGTCTCGTGGAAGAGCTGTGCGGTCTCGAACAAATCGGCCTCCACTAACGGGCGGATGTGCATCGCTCTGCCCTCAGGCTGCCGCCTGTGTGCCGTGGGGCAGTTTGGTCTTCACCTTCACAGGATCGCGGCACAGGGCGTGAAGGAAACAGGTGCGCTCGGCAACGCGCAGCAGGTCCTGGGCGACGGCATCGTCAGCACCTGTGTCCAGATAGACGTGGGTTTCCACAGGGTCGGTATCGCCGCGCTTGCCCGTCTCGCCGGACGCACCGCCAAGGGAGAAGTGCATGTCCTGGACAACGCGGTAAGCGTTGAGGGGAAGCTTTGCCATGTGCGCATAACGGCCAAGCTGGGTCATGAAACAGAATGCGAGCCCTGCGGCCATATAGCTGGCGGCATCGGGCGCGCGGCCCTGTCCGCCGGCGCTTGGCGCTTCCTCCGACAAGAACCGCCAGGTGGAAGAAGGCATTTTGTACTGTTCGCGCACAATCTCCTTCACCCCGTTGTCGAGGATGCGGCAGACCGACTTCAGGTGCAAAAGGTGCTGGCCGGTGGGAAGGACAGGTGCGGGCGGAGGGTTGGTCTTCACCCGTTCCACCATGTCGCTCTCGGGGGCGATCTTGTCACACAATGGCTGGAGGCGATCGGCGCCATCGGCAGCGGTCACACCATCCAGCGGCGTGCCAGGGTCGTCATAAGGGTCGATGGAGAGGGCCTCCACGTCGGCCACAGCAATCTGTTTGCCGTTATGGACAAGGTTGAACAGGCTCACCTTAGAGCCGTTGGAAAGCCCCGTCATGGGCGAGGCCGCGACCGCATCAGCCAGGAGCGCGGCCAAGCGCCCATCATCGGCGTCCGACCCGCAGGCAAGGGACACCACGGGGGGCATGGCGCTCGACACCATGGTCCCGCGGGGGAAGGAGCCTGCGCGATAGTAGAAGTTCTCAAGGGTCATCTGAGGGTCGGTGAGCGCGATGCCCCTCTGTTTGGCCAGCGCCATAAGCTCGTTCATGAACGAAGCGACCATGCCCACAGCCACGAAGCTGAGCGGGTTCGGCGCAGCGTCCCGACCATTGAGGTGAGCACCTTCGTCGGAGGAAAAGCGCCAGGCCTCGCCGGTCGCGGCCGAGAGGGTGACGGCATCCTTCTGCACCCCGTCCAGCGAGCGCACCCATGTGCGCACCGACTGGCCGTGCCTGTCGGACGGTGCCGACAGACCGAGGGCCTTGGCGTTTCCCACCTTGTGGATCAGCGGTCCGCCTGCCTCCTCAAGCGTCATTGCCATGGTCGTTCCCTCCCGTCTGGTTGCCTTGTGCTCGTTGCCCTAGAACATAGGGCTGCGGCCTCACCGTTGCCGCGCAGGGGCATTGCTTGCGGCCGTGACCGACACGATCCTGCCCCATTGAGCACGGAGATGGCCCATCGCCAAGACCTTCGCCTTCACCGTCAACGGCACCCCGCGGGAGGTGACGGCCGATGACGACGCGCCGCTCCTTTACATTCTGCGCAACGATCTTGGGCTGAGGGGCTCACGGTTTGGCTGCGGCGACGGTGTGTGCGGCGCCTGCACGGTGATTGTGGACGGGCACGCGCAGTCCTCTTGCGACCTCCCCCTGTGGTCGGTGGACGGCAAGGCGGTGGAAACGGTGGAGAGCCTTGTGGAGGCGCCCACCCATCCCCTGGTGGAGGCCTTTGTGGATGAAGGGGCCGCCCAATGCGGCTACTGCGTCGCCGGGATTTTGATGCGCGCGAAGGCGTTGCTTGACGGGGGCGCGGCGGTGGACGAGCGGGCCATCACCGAAGCGCTCGATAGGAACCTGTGCCGCTGCGGCGCCCACCCGCGGATGATCCGCGCCATCGCCCGTGTGGCGGCACACCCGTGAGCGAATTGCCGGCGGCCGTCAAAGCCCACCCTCTCATCAACGCGTGGATTTCGCTCAGCGAAGACGGACGCGTCGGCGTCACCTCGGGCAAGGTGGAAATCGGCCAGGGAATCAGCCTTGCCCTTCGCCAGATTGCCGCCGACGAACTTGGGGTGGATCTATCGGCGATGGATATTGTCCAGGGCGACACACGCGTGTGTCCTGATGAGGGTGTGACGGCGGGCAGCCTTTCGGTCGCCATGGGCGGCATGGCCGTGCGCCGTGCTGCCGCGGCCGCGCGCCGCCACCTTCTGGCCCACGCGGCAACACTTCTGCAGGCAAAGGCAGACGACCTTTCGGTGGTGGACGGCACCGTGTTGCGCGCAGGGGTGGAGACCGACCTCACCCTATGGACCCTTGCGCGCGAGGTGGACCTTGCCGTCCCCATCACGCTCGATGACGCGCCGAAAGCGCCCGGCGCCCGAACCATTGCAGGCAGCGCGGCTTCCCGTGACGATCTGATCGACAAGCTGATGGGCCGCGTCTTCATCCACGACATGGTGATGGAGGGGATGATCCACGGCCGCCCCATCCACACCGCGGCTCTGTCCTCAGATGGCGCTGGCATCGATACCGCGGCCCTTGCCGCCCGCCCAGGCGTTACGGTGGTGGAGGATGGTGACTTCCTGGCCGTCCTCGCCCCCCGTGAGGAAGATGCCGTCGCCGCCTCTCGCTGGGCCCACAGCAAACTCGCCCCCGGCGAGCCTGACGCCACCCCCATCGGCTCCCCACAGTCCCTCACCGCCCACGACGGCACGACGGTCGTCGTGGTCGACACAGGCGACCCGTTTCCATCGACCGGTGATGGTGTGGAAAGCCACGTGAGCCGTCCGTTCCTGGCGCATGGCTCCATCGGTCCTTCCTGCGCCATCGCCCTGTGGGATGCCGACAGGCTGACGGTGTGGACCCACAGCCAGTCCGTGTTTCGGCTGAAGGCTGCCCTTGCGGCGTTGCTGCAGCATCCTCAGGGCGCGATCGACGTCATCCACAAACAGGGGGCGGGTTGCTACGGGCACAACGGTGCCGATGACGTTGCCGCCGATGCCGCCTTGATGGCGCGCACGGTCCCCGGCCGGCCGGTGAGGGTGGTGTGGTCGCGGGTGGACGAGTTTGCAGCGGGCCCCCTCGGTGCGCCGATGGCAACACGCGCATGGGCAGCGCTCGGCCCCGATGGGCGGGTTGAAGCCATGGACGTTTCGGTCACAAGCCCGCCGCACAGCATCAGACCGGGGCCGGACAGTCCGACCTTTCGTGCCGCAACGGCGCTTCAGCACCCACCCCATCTGCCGCCGCCCCAAGACATTCCCGCCGCACAAGGTGGCGGCGCGGAGCGCAACGCGACCCCCTTGTATGACATTGCCCACCAAAGGGTGAGGAAGACCGTTGTCGCCGACCTTGGCGTACGCACCTCGGCCCTGCGCAGTCTTGGCGCGCACCTCAACATCGTCGCCATCGAAACCGTTATGGATGCTGCCGCTGATGCTGCCGGCGAAGACCCTGCCACCTACCGCATTGCCCACCTTTCCGATCCAAGGGCGCGGGCGGTCATCGAACGGGCAACGGCCGCCGCGCGCTGGCCCCAAGATACGGACGAGGGCGAGGCGTGGGGCCTTGGCTTCGGCCGCTACAAGAATGTGGCCGGCTACTGCGCCATTGCAGCGCTGACTCCTCGCCCGTCATCCGCCCCATGAAGGGGTTGTTGACGACCCAGCCGCGCCTGACCCCTTCGCGGGATTTCAGTTCCTCGTACCAGCGGAAGACGTTCTTAT
>JBCDCF010000451.1:0-3847 GCA_039182345.1 Pseudomonadota bacterium | reverse complement strand
GTGCCCATGGCTGTGAAAGTGGCGATCAACGGTTTCGGTCGGATTGGACGCAATGTGTTGCGTGCCATCGTTGAAGCGGACCGTTCCGACGTTGAGGTTGTGGCCGTCAACGATCTCGGTCCGGTTGAAACCAACGCCCACCTCTTGCGCTATGACAGCGTGCATGGGCGCTTTCCTGCCAACGTCACCGTCCAGGGCGACACCATCAATGTGGGCCGCGGGCCGATCCGCGTGACCGCTGAGCGTGACCCCAAGGCGCTGCCCTGGTCAGACGTGGACATCGCGCTGGAATGCACAGGCATTTTCAACGCACGCGACAAGGCCGCCGCGCATCTTGAAAACGGGTCGAAGCGCGTCCTCGTCTCCGCCCCAGCATCGGGCGCCGACAAGACCATCGTCTACGGGGTCAACGACAATGCGCTGACCGCTGAGGACGTTGTGGTGTCCAACGCCTCGTGCACCACCAACTGCCTTGCGCCCGTCGCCTATGTTCTGAACAAGGTGATCGGCATCGAGCGTGGGTTCATGACCACGATCCACTCCTACACCGGCGACCAGCCGACCCTCGACACCCTCCACAAGGACCTTTACCGCGCCCGCGCGGCGGCCATGAGCATGATCCCCACCTCAACGGGTGCGGCCCGTGCCGTTGGCCTTGTGATGCCTGAATTGAACGGCAAGCTGGATGGCGTTGCGATCCGCGTGCCGACCCCCAACGTGTCGGTGGTGGACCTCAACTTCGTTGCCTCCCGCGAGACCTCTGTTGAGGAAATCAACGAGGCCATCAGGGAAGCCGCTGCAGGCGAGCTTGCCGGCGTCCTTGGTGTGACGGACGAAAAGCTCGTCTCCATGGACTTCAACCACGACCCCCATTCCAGCGTCTTTGCCACCGACCAGACCAAGGTCTTGGACAAGACGTTCTGCCGGGTTCTGACCTGGTATGACAACGAGTGGGGCTTCTCCAACCGCATGGCCGACACGGCGGTCGCGATGGCCAAACTCATCTAACGCCTATGGCAGAACTGCTTCCGCCCCTGCGCCTTGCCACCCGAGCGGACGGTCCGGCCCTTGCCGAACTCGTCAACTATGCCGGTGAAGGTCTTCCCCTCTACCTGTGGCGCAAGATGGTCGCCCCTGGGGATGATCCTTGGGCGCTGGGGTCGGAGCGGCAGGCCAAGCGCGCCGAGGACGGGCAGATCATCGTGGTGGACAAGGGGGCAGGGGTGGTGGCCGCAATGACGGGCTACCCCATCACCGAGCCACAGCCGATCCCAGAAGACATGCCGGACATGTGGCGCGTCCTCCAGGCGATGGAAAACCGTGTGGTGGGGACGTGGTATCTCAACGTTCTGGCCACCTATCCGAGGGCGCGCGGAAAAGGCTATGGGGCGCTCCTCGTGGGGCATTCGGAAGCCATTGCCGCTGAAAGCGGGCTGACGGGCGTCTCCATCGTCGTTGCGGACGGCAACAGCGGCGCCAGGCGCCTTTACGAACGTCTCGGCTACCAAGAGATCTATCGCGAAGCGATGATCAAGGAGGACTGGGACAATCCCTCCACCGAATGGATCCTTCTGAAAAAGTCGATCGCATGAATGAATTCAAGACCCTCGACGACCTCTCCGTCAGAGGTCAGCGCGTTCTCGTGCGCGTGGACCTTAACGTGCCGATGGTGGATGGGGTGGTCAGCGACACCAAACGCCTTGAGGCCATCAAGCCCACTGTGACCGAGCTTGCCGACAAAGGGGCGAAGGTGATCCTCCTGGCCCACTTCGGTCGGCCCAAGGGAACGCGGATCCCGGCCATGTCCTTGGGCGCGGTGGTCCCTGCGCTGGCAAATGTTCTCGGCCGTGATGTGGGCTTTGCCAATGATTGTGTGGGCGCCCCCGCCAAGGAGGCGGTGGACGGCCTTGCCGATGGCGCCATCCTCGTTCTTGAAAACACCCGCTACTACCCTGGCGAGGAAAAGAACGACCCGGACTTTGCCGATGCCCTTGCGCAAAATGGCGACCTTTACGTCAACGATGCCTTTTCCGCCGCCCACAGGGCGCATGCGTCCACGGAAGGTCTTGCCCACCGTCTGCCGGCAGCGGCAGGGCGCGCCATGGAGGCCGAACTCACCGCCCTTCAACAGGCGCTCGGTTCGCCCAAGCGCCCTGTGATGGCGGTTGTGGGCGGGGCCAAGGTCTCCACCAAGATTGCCCTTTTGGAGAACCTCGTCACCAAGGTGGATGCGCTTGTGGTGGGGGGCGGCATGGCCAACACATTCCTCAGTGCCCTTGGGGTGGATGTGGGCAAGTCCCTTCAGGAGGCCGACCAGGCAGGGACCGCCCAGCGCATCATGACGGCCGCCGAGCGCTCCGGCTGCGCCATCTTCCTTCCCAAAGACGCTGTGGTGGCGGAGCGGTTTGAGGCCGGCGCGCCCAGCAGCACCGTCGGCCTCGACGAAGGGGTGGCGGGCGACAAGATGATCCTCGATGTCGGCCCCAACAGCATCGAGGCCATCAATGGCGAGATGGATCGCGCCGCCACCGTGGTGTGGAACGGCCCCCTCGGCGCCTTCGAGATCGCGCCCTTCGATGCCGGCACCGTTGCCGTCGCGCGCCATGCGGCTGAGCGCACCAAGGCGGGCATGTTGTCGGTGGCAGGGGGCGGGGACACCGTCTCTGCCCTTGCCCATGCGGGGGTGGCGAACGACTTTTCCTACCTGTCCACAGCGGGCGGTGCCTTCCTTGAATGGCTTGAGGGAAAGGCTTTGCCGGGAGTTGAGGCTTTGAAGACGGCGGCAGCGCGCTAACTCACTTCATCGAACCACACGCGCAACGGGGAGAGTAATGAGCGAGGAACTGGCAGACATTGCCGAGGCGATGGTGCAGGACGGGCAGGGCATCCTTGCCGCTGACGAGAGCACCGGAACCATCAAGAAGCGGTTCGACCAGATCAATCTGGAGAGCACGGAGGAGAACCGCCGCGCCTACCGCGAGATGCTGTTCACCGCCGATGAGGCCATGCGCAACTACGTCTCCGGCGTGATCTTGTTCGACGAGACCATCCGCCAGTCCACCAAGGACGGCCGCCGCTTCGTCGACGTCATGAAGGATGCCGGCGCCGTTCCGGGCATCAAGGTGGACAAGGGCGCCAAGCCCATGGCCGGCTTTCCTGGCGAGAAGGTGACCGAAGGCCTCGACGGTCTGCGCGAGCGCCTTCAGGAGTATCATGGCCTTGGCGCGCGGTTCGCCAAATGGCGTGCGGTGATCGACATTGCCGAGGGACTTCCCACCCATGGCGCCATGGCCGCCAACGCCCATGCGCTCGCCCGCTATGCGGCGCTGTGCCAGGAAAACGGCATCGTTCCCATTGTCGAGCCGGAAGTGTTGATGGACGGCCCCAATGCCGACCACGACATTGAGCGCTGCTACACGGTGACGGAGACGGCGCTGAACCTTTTGTTCGACGCGCTGTTTGAGATGCGCGTGGACCTGAAGGGCACGATCTTGAAGCCCAACATGGTGGTCCCCGGCCAAAAGGGCCCCCAGGCGGATGCCCAGACCGTGGCGGAGATGACCATCGATTGCCTGAAGGCCACCGTGCCGCCCGCCGTCCCCGGCATTGCCTTCCTGTCGGGCGGGCAAGCAGACGAAGCGGCGACGGAACACCTGTCGATCATGAATAAGATAGGCGGTTTCCCCTGGAAAATGACCTTCTCCTACGGCCGTGCGCTGCAGCAGGCGGCGATCCAGGCTTGGGGCGGCCATTCTGAAAATGTTGCGGCAGGACAGGCCGCCTTCACCCACCGTGCGCGGATGAATGGCAGGGCGGCGCTCGGCAACTGGTCCCCACAGGACGAGCG
>JBCDCF010000450.1:0-3852 GCA_039182345.1 Pseudomonadota bacterium | reverse complement strand
TCGACAGGAACTGTTCGACAATGGGGTCCATGTGATCGGACCGCTCGATCCACCGCTCGAACAGCGACTGGGCCAGCCGCGCCAGCCGCCAGCCCACGAACAGCACCACAAGGGCGATCACGATGTTGATGCCCTGGACGGCGAGCCATTCCACGATGGTGCTCCAGACGCCCGATGCGGCGTCCAGTGAAGGGGCGTTCTCCATGGCGGCAGTTCCTTGAATGTGGCGGGAAGCCTAGAGGAAGGACTATTGTCCGCGACAATGAACGATTGTGCCGACGAGGCAAGCCCCGCCGCTGTAAACGCCCTCGCAACGCCTAAACGGCCCGGCGCAGTGGCGGCTCTGTCGGCGTGTCGCTTTCAAGTGGCCGCGCCTCCTCCAGCTTGCCGGCAAGGCCCTCCAGCCAGAAGGTCTCCACCTCGCCGAGGCCTTTGACGGCAAGGCGCCCCCGCGTCGTGGTTTTGAATGCTGGCCCCAGCAGATCACGGGTGGGCTTTGAGATCTGGATGCGGCCAGGCGCGCCGTGGCTTTCCATGCGTGAGGCTGTGTTCACAGCATCGCCCCACAGGTCGTAGGCAAACCGCGTTCCGCCGATGACGCCAGCCACCACAGGCCCTGTGTGGAGGCCGATGCGCACATCAAGGTCCCCTCCTTCAAGGCCCCCATAGGCGTGGGCGGCCTGGCGGAACTGAAGCGCGAACCGCGCCACCCGTTCTGCCCCCACCTGCGGCTCCACCCTGAGGCCTGAGACGGCCATGTAAGCGTCACCGATGGTCTTGATTTTCTCCACCTTGTTGGCGATCGCCAGCTCGTCCAACGTCTTGAACAAGGTGTCGAGCCAGGAGACCAACGCTTCGGGCGCAGCGTTGCGGGCCTGTGAGGTGAAGCCCACGAGGTCGGCGAAGAAGATCGTCACGTTCTCATGCCTGTCGGCGACAATGCGGCCGGGCGCCTCCTTCAACCGCACGGCGACAGGGCTCGGCATGATGTTGAGGAGGAGCCTATCGGACCGGACAAACTCGTCCGCGAGCCGCGTCTCGGCCCTGTGGGTTTTCACCAAAGCATAGGTGAAGAGCCACACGTTGATAACCATGACGTTGATCACCACCATTGCAGCCAGATGCTCGATGTAGGCGGGGGCGGCAAGGCCCATGGGCCCCCACTTGGGCGCCATGGACAAGGCGGCCACCACAGCGCCGAATGCTGACACAAGCACAAGCACGAAGAGGCGCCAGTGCGCCACGCCGAAGAACAGGAAGGCGGCGGCGGTGAAGGCGAAATAGACGTGCGCCCCGCCCTCAAGCCCCGTCAGCCAGATCACCCGCAGTGTACCGATGATGATGGCAAAGCAAAGCCACAAGGCCGCAGCATTCTGGGACACGCGATGAAAAGCCGGCGTGACCAGATGCGCAATGGCGAAGACGACGTTATGGGCAATCAACGGCTGCAGCGCCATCGGGTCGAGCGCCACCTGCTCGATCACGTGCTGGATGGAGGCGATGCCACCCACGCACGCCCCTGTGTTGACGAACCTTTGCCGTCTTTGCACATCGGGGTCGCGGCTGACGATGCCGACGGAGACGACCCGCTCCACAGCGCTCTTGAAGGCCGCATAAAGGCGCGAGTGCGTGCGTTCAGGCACACGCAGCGCAGCGGTGCGCGCGTCCTCCTGCGGGGCCATAGTCTCAGGCCGTGATGGCACGCGCCGCTCCACCCAATTGCCTCCGAGAGCCGGTTTTCAGCGGGCACGACAGGGCGCCGCACCGCCGCAGCATATACTATCCGCCCTGAAGTGGCGCCAAACACGCACCCGCGCAGATCGCCTATGCAGGTACGACAATTTTGTCCCCTGCCCACTTCCTGCCGCATTCCAGCCTTGCTAACGTTTTGGTGAGATCGAAATGGCTGGACACGCGCTATGGCACGACGGGTCGAGACCCTCGTCTTCACAACGCTTGTGCTGGTGGTCTTTGCCACCGCCGCCCATGCACACGTGAAGTGGTTTTACCCCTACGACGTGACCATACCGCCCCGCCCCATAGGCGAGGTGCTGAACCGCGGCTTCATCACCTTCTACCTGATCTCTATGGTCGCCGTGTACCTGTTCTACTGCGTAGATCGGTTCTTGTGGCGGCGCGGCGTCCTGCGCGAGACGTTGAGCGGGCTCATCATCTCTCAGGAGCAGGCCTTCTGGTTGATGCGGATCGCCACGTCGATCCTGTTCTTGTCGCTGTTCGTCATCGGCCTTCTGGGCGGTCCCATCTACTTGACGCCTGAGCTGACGACCGAGGGATGGCTCGTCCCCGTCATCCAGCTGGCGCTCGGCATCGTGCCACTGTTTCGCCCGACGGTGCCGTTGGCAGGCGTGGGCATCATCGTCCTTTACGCCATGGCCATGAGCCAGTTTGGCGTGTTCCACCTGCTGGACTACCCGGTTTTCCTGGGGATCGCTGGCTTTTTCATTTTCGCCGGTATGAAAGGGCAGGGCTGGGTGACGGCCCGCTATGTGGCGATTTTTGCCGCCACGGGCATCACCCTCGGCTGGGGGGCCATCGAAAAGTTCGCCTACCCCAACTGGACCTACCCCCTTCTGGACGACATGCCGTACCTGCTCATGGGTTTTCCGCCTGAGCTTTACATGGTCATCGCAGGGTTCATCGAGTTCAACCTTGCCTTTGTCCTGTTGAGCAGCGCGTCGGTCCTGTCGCGGCTGATTGCCTTTGCCTTCAACGCCATCTTTATTCTCGCCATCGGCATTTTCGGCTTCATCGATGCGGTGGGCCATCTGTTGATCATCACCGTCCTCATCATTCTGGCTGCACGCGGTCCGACCCCTGCGCGGGACTTTCTGGTCTTGCCTGACAAGGCGATCCCCACGGAGGCCTACTTCATGACAGGGCTTTGGATGCTCGCCATGAACCTCCTGTTCATCGCCTACTACGGCCTGCACACGATCCTGATCGGCAGCTGACGGGGCGGCACCCGCCCCTTAACGCTTGGCACGGCGCGGCGCCCAAAGGCTGAGCGAAACCAAACCACACGCTCTGGTCTTTGCCACAATCATGGGGCAATCTTGGTGCGCTCTTTTCGGAGCCAAGCCGTCAGAAGGCGGCATCTCACAACGGCTTTCCAAGCCAACGCTAGGGAGAAAGTGCACTATGCTGCGACTGACTGCGCTCGTTGCATCCACCGCTTTGTTGACCACGGCGGCCTTCGCTCAAGGCCCGGCACCGGACAATCTTGAACGGCTTTCAAACTTCAGAACCACAGGTGTCACCGAACACACCGTCGTCGATCAAGGCGGCTCCAAAGCCGAAGCGCTGAAGCGCATCCTGGAAAAGATCGAGATGCCCGACGGCTTCAAGATCGACCTTTACGCCATCGTGCCCGACGCACGGCACATTGCCGTCGGCCCGCAAGGGATCGTCACGTTCGTGGGCACGCGCAAGACCAAGGTCTGGGCCGTCACCGACCGCGATAAGGACCGTGTGGCCGACGAGGTGAAGGACTTTGCCCCCTCGCTCGCCTTCGTCATCCCGAACGGCCCGTGCTTCTCCCGAGACGGCTTTTTGTACATTGCCGAGCAGAACCGCGTCCTGGTCTTCCCCGCAGCGGAGTTCTTTTACGAAAGCCCCGACGTGGCCGCCTTCAACGTGGTCCCCCAGGGCGAGCTGATCCCGGTCGATGAGGAAAGCTTCAACCATACCGCCCGCGTGTGCCGTGTTGGGCCCGACGGCAAGCTCTACATTTCGCTGGGCCAGCCCTTCAACGTGACCCCCAAGGACAAGCTTGAAAAGTACGACAGGCTTGGCATCGGCGGCATCATCCGCCTCAACACCGATGGGTCCGAC
>JBCDCF010000449.1:0-3854 GCA_039182345.1 Pseudomonadota bacterium | reverse complement strand
TCCGCCGAGGGAAAGGTCGATCCCCGGCCCGCCCCCCATCATCACAGCCATTTGCGCCAGACCGAGGACGCCGAGCACAGGCATGTACTGAAGGACGAAGGTGAGTGTGGCCGTCTGCAGGAAGAAGGGCGACAGCGCTGCCGACACAACCACCACGGCCGCCAGGAGCATCGCGAGGACGGCGCTGCGTCCGCCGAGCGCCGTCACTGCCCGCGCCTTAAGGGTGTGTGGAGGCCATCCACCACAAGGACCAGGAGGAGAAGAAGGCCCGTCACCACAGGGGCCCAGAGAGAGGACGCGCCCGACAGCACAAGCCCGTTTTGCAGCACCTTGATGAAGAGGATGCCGAGGAGCGTTCCCACAAGGCTTGCATGGCCGCCGCGAAGGTCCGCCCCGCCGAGGATGCTTGCGGCAATCGCCTCGAAGGTGAGACCCGCGCCGACACTGAACTCCACATTGCGCAGCCGCGCCACATAAAGGATGGCCGCAAGCCCTGCGAGCGCGCCGAGGAGTGCATAGGTCTCAATGGTGCGCCGTGTGACGGGGATGCCGGCAAGCCGGGCGGCCACGGCGTTGGACCCGATGGCGGCAAGGTGGAGGCCCCAGGGCGTCTGCCTGAGCCCGAACCAGGCAAGTCCATACACCGCGCCGATGGCAAGAATGGCCGCAGGCACCCCAAGCAGCCGGCCCTGGACCAGGGGGGAGAGGCTTTCAGGCAGCCCCGTGATCCACGTCGTCCCCACGGTGAGGAACACGATGGCGCCGAACACATAAAGGGTGCCGAGGGTGGCGATGATGGGCGGGACGGACAGCCGCGCCACAAGGACCCCGTTCACACCGCCAAGGCCCGTGCCGGCCGCAATGGCAAGGGTGACGGCGGCAACCGCCGGAAGATCGAGCGCGAGGGCAGACCCCGTCACGACGGCGGCGACGGCAAGGATGGCGCCGACGCTGACGTCGATGCCGCCAATCAGGATCACCAGCGTCAGGCCTGCGGCAAGAATGGCAGGCTCCACAGCGCTCTCTGCCACGCGGGTGAGGTTCAGCGCCGACAGCATGGCCTCTGACTGGGTGGCAAACAGGGCGAGCGCGGCAAGAAGCGCAAGCGCCAGCACAGCCTCGCGCCGCCAGGCTCGTGGTCTCACCCGCACGCTCGTTGAAGGACGGTTTCGGCGGGGCGGGGCTCAGAAATCGAACGCATCCACATTGTCGGCCGTGAATACGGTGGGCGGACCGAGGACCACCATCCCCAATTGGGCATCGTAGTGCACGGGATGATCCAGCGCCTCCACCTCAAGGTCGCCGTCGACCGCATTGCCTGTGGCAAGGTGATGGCCCACCCAAACCGTCAGGTAGCCCAAGTCGCCAGGGTCCCACAAAACGGTAAAGGGCATGGCGCCGGACTTGATGTAGCTGCGTGCCGTGTTGGGCGAGCAGAACCCCGCCGTCAGCACCGTTCCCACCGCCCGCGCCGCCTCCACCGCTTGGGCAATGCCTGGGCAGGTGGTGGAGGCGATCCCCAAAATGGCGGAAAGGTCAGGATGGCGGGTCATCGCATCGGTGGCGAACTGGTAGGCGCGGCGGGCGGTCCCGTCGGTATGGTCCACCGAGACGATGGTGAGGTCAGGATAGCGGCTGTCCACACGGTTCCTGATCGCCTCGATCCACCGCTGCATGGATTGGATGGTGGCGGCATCTGAAATGATGGCGATCTTGCCGCTGGCGCCCACCCGCGCCACGGTCTCGTCGATCAGCGTTTCGCCGAGCGCTTGGTCCAACGCCTGGGCCACGTGAATGTGGCGGTCGCTTTGCGGGGCGTCGGCATCGGCCGTCAGCACAATGGCGCCTGACTGGCGTGCCCTTTGGATGGCAGGTCGCAAACTCTCTTCGTCCACGGGGGAGACGGCCACCACGTCGAACTGTTGGGCAACGAAGCTTTCAAAAATCCGGAGCTGATCCACGGGGTTGGTGGTGGTGGGACCGTCCTGGACGTAGGTGACGCCAAGGTCGTTGGCCGCCCGCTCGGCCCCTCGACGCATGGCAGCGTAGTAGGGGATGCCGGCAATCTGCGGCACAAAAGCCACCCTTATGTCTTCGGCCGCCGTCGGTCGGGGTGCGAATACGAGCGCTGCGGCAAAAAGGAGGGGGAGGAGGCGGGCACGTGTGGGCGATGGGACCGCGGCGATGGTGTTGGCGGCGTGCGGGCCTTTGTCGCTGACCGCGTGGCAGAGCGCCCCATTCTCGCCCAAAGCAATCACCACCCCACTGCGCAGAGCCATGGCAGGAATGGCCCCAATCGTCGCGAAACCGCTGCCCTTTAGACACTCGGGTGCGGCGAAACCCTCGCCGCCAACCGAATTGATTGAAGCATAAAATAGATTGGTAAGTTGACAAGTTTTTGTCACTGCGGCGCTTTGATCCCCTCACCGTTGACTTTCTTTCTCCAGCCATCTCCAGTTGACGGGCTGCGCGGTGCCGTCCGGAGGGGCGATGCCGGCGCGGTGTCATGGGCGCCAGCCCGGGCAAGAATCCATAAGCGTCTCACCCAGGCGCATGGCCCGGCGCTTGCGCGATCACGATTGGAGGGAGAGCCTTGATGGCCCTAAAAACACTCTTGGCGGCCGCTGCTGCCGCGCTTGCGCTCACGGCCACTGGAGCTGTGGCGCAGACCATCGCTCTGGTGCAGATCAACCAGCAGGCCCTGTTCTTCAATCAGATGAACGAGGGGGCCCAGAAGGCGGCCGATGCGGCCGGCGCCAACCTTGTCATCTTCAACGCCAACAACGACCCCGCCGCCCAAAACAACGCCATTGAGACCTACATCGCCCAAGGGGTGGATGCGATCATCGTTGTGGCCATCGACGTCAACGGCGTGATGCCTGCGGTGGAGCAGGCGTTCGAGGCGCAGATTCCCACTCTTGCGGTGGACGCCATCCTTCCTGAAGGCCCTCAGGCAACGCAAATCGGCGTCGACAACGCCAAGGCGGGTGAGGATATGGCCAAACACTTCCTGGAGGTGACCGGCGGCGAGGCGAAGGTGGGGATTGTCGGTGCCCTCAACTCCTTCATCCAGAACGTGCGCCAGCAGGGCTTCGAGACGGGCATTGAAGGCGCGTCGGGCGTGGAAGTGGTCGGCGTGGTGGACGGGCGCAACGTGCAGGACACGGCCCTCTCCGCCGCTGAAAACCTGATGACCGCCAACCCCGCCATGAACGCCATCTACGCCACAGGCGAGCCCGCCCTTGTGGGCGCCGTCGCGGCCGTTGAAGCCCAGGGCGCCACCGACCGTGTGGCCGTGTTCGGCTGGGACCTCACCGCGCAGGTGATTGCGGCCATCGACGAAGGCTTCGTGAAGGCCGTCGTCCAGCAGGACCCTGCAGGCATGGGCAAGGCGGCCGTCGATGCGGCGATGACCATCATCGGTGGCGGTGAGGTGGACCCTGTGATCAGCGTGCCTGTCACCATCGTCACCAAGGACAACGTGGACGACTTCCGCTCCATCTTTCAGTGACGCACACCACCCGACACGAAGGGCGCCGGCCGTGAGTGCGGTGCCTGGTGGTGCGCAGGCCGTTGTCATGCGCGCCATCAAGAAAAGCTTCGGCACCATACAGGCGCTGAATGGCGTGGACCTCACCCTCGGCCACGGCGAAGTCCTTGGCCTTGTGGGTGACAATGCGGCTGGCAAATCCACCCTCACCAAGGTGCTGTCGGGGGTTCATGTGCCCGACTCTGGCACCATCGAGGTGGACGGAAAGCCCGTGCGCTTTGCCACCCCTGCCGATGCCAGGCGCGAGGGGATCGAGATGGTCTACCAGGACCTTTCCTTGTGCGATTCCATCGATGTGGCCGGC